>JBIIAP010000029.1:0-16833 GCA_044239855.1 Sediminibacterium sp.
TGTAGTATTACGCATGACAACAGGAAAAGTGAAGAGATTAACGTTTGTCTAATCATTACAGCAATTATATTCGTTTTTTTTTAATTATTTCGTAAATTCATTCATATTTAATGGGAATGTATGTTCACCAGCAAAAAATTTCGTTAAATTTTATTGTTTAAGTTTAACAACCTAAGGCGCTCACTAATCAATTGTTACCAATATGGCTAAAAAGTATGAACACATTCATTTTGTAGAAAAAAATCAAGCTGTATGGAACTATTCACTTTTTTCAGACGAAGATATTGTAAATTTTCAACAGGGGACCCATTATAGCTTATACAATCATTTTGGTAATAAACAAATTGAGGTGTCAGATACTTGGGGAACCTATTTTGCAGTTTGGGCACCTAATGCAACATTTATCTCTGTTACGGGTTATTTTAATGATTGGGATAAGTTTGCTCACCCACTAAAAGTACGACAGGATAACTCCGGAATTTGGGAAGGGTTTATACCTAATTTACATGGGGGAGAAGCATATAAATACCATATTCATGGCTACAATGGAGTTCAATTAGATAAAGCCGATCCATTTGCACACTATTGTGAGAAAAGACCATTTACAGCTTCCATTACCTGGCAAACCAATTATGATTGGAAAGATCATCATTGGATGAAGCATCGCAAAAAAAATAATGCACTCCATGCTCCCTATTCAGTTTATGAAGTGCATTTAGCCAGTTGGATGCGTCCGGATAAACATGATGAGGAGTCTTATAATTCATATGTACAATTAGCGGAGAAGCTGGTGCCCTATGTAAAAGAAATGGGGTTTACACACGTTGAATTTATGCCGGTTATGGAACACCCATTTGATGGAAGCTGGGGTTACCAGGGAACCGGTTACTTTGCACCCACTTCTCGCTTTGGTTCACCTCAAGAATATGCATCCTTGGTTGATGCGTTTCATCAGGCTGGTATAGGGGTTATTCTCGATTGGGTTCCTTCACACTTTCCTTATGATGCGCATGGTTTATTTATGTTTGATGGCACCCATACCTATGAATATGCCGATATGCGTAAGGGCTATCATCCGGATTGGAACTCTTATATTTTTAATTATAAAAGAGGAGAAGTTAAATCTTTTTTAATCAGTAGTGCCCGATTTTGGTGCGACCGGTTTCATACCGATGGTTTGCGAGTAGATGCCGTAAGTTCTATGCTGCGATTAGACTATAGTAGAACAGAAGGGCAGTGGGAAGCCAATGAACACGGAGGCAATGGAAATATGGAGGCAATAGCATTCATTAAAGACCTGAATGAAACTTTGTACAGAGATTTTCCTGATATTCAAACTATTGCAGAAGAAGCTACCGACTGGCCTAAAATAAGCAAGCCTACTTTTGAAGATGGATTAGGATTTGGTATGAAATGGATGATGGGATGGATGCACGATACACTTGATTATTTTAAGTTGGATCCCATTTTAAGACAGTTCAATCAAAATAAATTTTCATTCAGTATGATGTATTTCTATGATGAAAATTTTATGCTTCCCTTAAGTCACGATGAAGTGGTTCATGGCAAAAGCCCCATGTTATACAAAATGCCCGGCGATGAATGGCAAAAGTTTGCTAATCTAAGAATTCTTTATACCTATATGTATACTCATCCGGGTGCAAAACTTTTATTTATGGGGAATGAATTTGGCGCAACCAATGAGTGGGATTATAAGAGCGAGTTGCAATGGGATTTATTGGAATTTCCGAGCCATGGGGGAATGAAGTATTGTGTTCAAAAGTTAAATGAATTATATAAGTCTGAGCCAGCCTTGTATGAAAAACAATTTCAATCAGGTGGCTTCGAATGGGTTGATTTAAATCATAGAAGCGAATCGGTTTTAGTATATAAAAGAAAGGGATTAAAAGATGAAAATGATGTAATCGTATTATTAAATGTCACTCCAGTAGTCCGTCACAATTGGGAAATATATGTACATGGAAAAGGCAAATGGACAGAACTCTTTAATAGTGATAGTAAAGAGTTTTGGGGTACAGGCGATGTGTACAATCCTTCTATAAAAAGCGAGCTGGTAGATAAACCTTCAAATTGTTACAAGCTAACCATTCATTTACCGGCTTTGGGTGCAGTAGTGATTGGTTAAATTTATTGAATAGGCAAAATAATGGTAAATGTGGTTCCTTTACCTGGTTCGCTTTGCTTTACAAATAATTTACCATTGTGGTATTGTTCAATTATTCTTTTGCTTAAAGATAATCCAATACCCCAACCTCTTTTTTTAGTAGTAAACCCGGCTTTAAAAACTTGCTGAAAGTTTTGCTTGGCAATTCCCTTACCTGTATCTGTAACATTAATCATCAGTTCTTTATGGCGTAGATGAAATCCTATGTGAATGGATCCTTTCCCTTCCATTGCATCTAACGCATTCTTGAGTAGGTTTTCAAAAACCCATTCATAAAGTGTTGGAACTAATTGAATTTTCAACTCATTTAAGTGGTTTGTGTCAATCGTAAAAAATATTTTTTCGCTACTCCTTTTTTTCATGTATGCTACTACTGAACTAACAAGTTGAATGGGATTATGTAATGATAATTGAGGAGTACTGCCAATTTTCCCAAATCGATCAGTTATTAATAGTAAGCGATTGATATCTTTACTGATTTCAGTTGCTATACTTTCATGCTCTTTCTTTTCTTTCAATATCTCTAACCAACCCTCTAAGCTGGAAACTGGGGTGCCCAATTGATGAGCTGTTTCTTTTGCCATTGATGCCCATAATTGATTTTGAGAACTTTTATATTGAGTTTGTAATAAAATATAGACTAATAAAAAAAACAATGCCACAACAACTAGCTGTACTATTGGATACCATTTTACTTCCTTCAATAATTTACTTTCTCCATAATAATATTTATTAGCTATATAAGGATTGTCCCGAAGGACTAATACAATCGGGTTGTTATTGAAATTTTTAAATTCTTTCAATTTTTTTGACAGAAAGTCTTTATCCGTTCTAACTTCTGATGAGTCTAAATTAATGAAATTGCCGGTTGGTATATCCTGCTCATTGGTTTCTATAATTGGAATGCCCTTGTTTTCGGAAGAAATTTTTGATGCAAGATTTATATTCTTACTGTTGTCTGCATTCAAAATTTCCTTTTCTGCTTCTACCCATGCTTCAACATTTCTTCTTTCATCTGCTGCAATATGCCCGGCAACATATTGAGAATAAAAAATGGTGCCAAATACTATTGAAATCGCTATGGCAAACAAAAAAGATTTCCAGTTATAAAGGTTTGAAATAGCCATATTTAAGTTTTACTTACTAGCCGAATTGTTTGCCAGGTTATATTAATCCGAGAAGTGAAAAAATAAGTTATATAAACATTAAGCTAAATTAGTTATAGATTTTTAATAATAAAAGCAGCCTGATGTTATAGGCTGCTTTTATTATTAAAGGACAAATTACAGTGCTATGTTTATTTTAGCGTCTTCAAACCTTGTCCAATTTTAAATCCATTGTTGTATATTTCAATATTATAATTTCCTTCTTTAAACCCTTTTTCTTGTTTCCAATCAAAACTTACCGGTATCACTTTATTTTGTTCATAATTAATGGTAACCTTGCTGGTATATTTTTTAACACCCTCTTCTCTGGTAGAAAAACTAGTGCCTTCAGAAATAATTTCTCCATCGGTGCCAGTTACCACTACATAAATTTCTTTAGAACCAGAAGGCGTAACACGATTTTCGTCTATATTAAAGGTGATTCGGATAAGTTGTGCTCGCTTAGCGGAACTGGTTTCTTTTTGTTTTCCTGAATTTTTAATTTTGATAGCAGTGATGCCAATGTTGGAAGCTCTTAGGGTAGAAGCAACATCAACTTTTTCTTCCAATTGCTTTTTTTCAACATTTGTTTTATTCAGGTTTTGTTCAAGTCCTTGTTTTTCAGTGGTTAATTGCGTTTTTTCATTGTTTAATTGTTGGTTTGCGTTATTCAACTGCAGGTTTTCTCCTTTTAATTGCTCAATTTCAGCAAACAACCCATCGATTTTACCATTCAATTCGCCAATCATTCTTTTAGCTTCAGCTAATTCAGATTCTGATGCATTTTTCTTTTTTAAAATGCTACTTATATTTCCTTTTAATTGCTGAATATCATTATTTTTCTGCGCCAGATCACCTTCTAGTTTAAGATTATCTTTAGTTAATGAATCTGCCTTTGCAGAAACATCCATGAATTCTTGCTGAATAGCTAATCTTGCACTATCGATTTGCTCAATTTTAGTCTCTAATTGATTTACCTGCTCACCTGTTTTACTTTTATCATAAAATATATAACCCCATGTTCCGAGCAATGCAGCTATTAAAACTCCATATATTGCTTTGCGGTTGTCTTTTGGGCTTTGGTCAATATCTTGGTATGACATAAAATTTATTTTTTCTGAAACGTTAAGTTAATAATAAGTTTTGATGTTCCAAAATCGTGCCAAATCAAATTTTTATTCATCTTTGGGGTATGTCGGCAGAAAAAATCATAAAAGATTGGAAAAAGGGGGTATTTAAACCAGTTTATTGGTTAGAAGGTGACGAGCCTTACTTCATTGATACCATTGTAAACTATGCGGAAAAGAAGATCATTTCAGAAGCCGAAGCAGGCTTTAATTTGAGCGTTTTTTATGGAAAAGATGCCGATTGGACCGAAGTGGTTAATGCTTGTAGAAGGTATCCTATGTTTGCGGAGCGGCAGGTGGTTTTATTGAAAGAAGCCCAACATATGAAAGATGTGGAGAAATTAGATTCCTATGTAGAAAATCCACTTTCATCAACAGTTTTTGTTGTTAGTTATAAAGATAAAAAAGTAGATGGCCGGTCTAAATTGGCTAAAGCACTAAAAAGCAATGCAGAGCTGTTATCTACCAAAAAATTGTATGAAAATCAGTTGCCGGATTGGGCAGGAAATATAATCAAGGAACTTGGGTTAACCATTAATCCAAAAGCTTTGCATATCCTGATTGATCATATCGGAAATGATCTCAGTAGAATTGAAAATGAAATTGAAAAACTCACCTTAAATCTTGCCGGTAAAACTACCATTTCGGAAGAAGATGTAGAGCGTTTTATTGGGGTGAGCAAAGAATTTAACGTGTTTGAGTTGCAGGCTGCAATTGCACAAAAGGATCTTTCAAAAAGTATTCGCATTATTCAATATTTTGAAGCCAATCCAAAAGCTGGTCCTATTCAATTAGTCTTAACATCGGTATATAATTTTTTCAGTAAACTATATATCTTAAAAGGAATGGCACAGGTAGATGAAAGATCAGCTGCTTCCGCATTAGGGGTGAATCCTTATTTTGTTAAAGATTATTTATCTGCTGCTCGTAAATACGATTTTGCAGGAGTCGAAAAAGTGTTATTACTCTTGCATCAATATAATTTGCGTAGTTTAGGTGTGCACGATGGGGGTACTTCTGATGCCGGACTAATGAAAGAAATGGTGGTGAAAATAATGTATTAAGAACGCGCTAACAATTGCTGCACTTGTTCTTTATCTATTTGAAGTTGATTTTTCAATTCTTCCAAACCATTAAATTTCACTTCCCCCCTTAAAAAATGGTGAATTGAAATCATTAATTCTTGTCCGTAAATATCCTGGTCAAAGTTAAAAATATGCACTTCTATAACCCTTTTTTTTCCATCAATTGTTGGTCTTACGCCAATATTCATCATACCTTTTAATGGCATAGATTGATGAACGTTGTCCGAATTTTTTACTTGAATTTCAACAGCATAAACCCCGTTTCCAGGAATAAGTTTATCCTCATTTGAAATATGCAAATTAGCAGTAGGAAAACCAATTGTTCTGCCTAATTTGTTGCCTTCAATCACCTTGCCGTCAAAAAAATAGGCATAGCCCAAACAATCATTTGCCTGTTTAATCTGATTGGTTAACAATGATTCTCTGATTTTTGTAGAGCTGATTACAATTTCATTCAACAGCTCTTCCGATATTTCTTGCACTTTAAATCCCAATGCCCTTCCTTGCTCTTCTAATAAAGCAAAATCGCCCACTCTGCCTTTTCCAAATCGGTGATCATAACCGATGATGATTATTTTAGGATTGAAATATTTATATAGAAAATCATTTATATAAGATGCTGCACTTTGGTTAGCAAATGCATGGTCAAAAGGAATAACCACTAAATGATCTATTCCCGCTCGTTCTAATAACAATATTTTTTCTGATAGAGTATGTAAATATTTAATGTCTCCTGGTACGGACGATACTATTTTTCTGGGGTGTGGATGAAAGGTAATAATCACCGTTTCCCCATTAATTTTAGCTGCTTCTGCTTTAAGTTGTGCTATAATTTTTTGGTGCCCCATATGAACACCATCAAAAGTGCCAATGGTTATAACCGCATTACGAAAATCGGGCAAAGAGCCCACCAGTTCACGATGTACCTTCATATTAGGATTCAAAAGTAATAAGATAAGTTGAAATGACAGAATAGCTCCAAAGTTTAGGTATTAGAATTAGATTAATTCGATTGGTTTTCAGCTCTTAATTAATTTGTACATTCGCAGCAAATAATACTCTTTTTTAATGTCACTATATGCAAAACGGGGCGTTTCAGCACAGAAGGAAGAAGTACATGCTGCTATCCAGAAGCTAGATCAGGGCCTTTTCCCAAACGCCTTCTGTAAAATTTATCCTGATTTTTTATGTGGGGATGAAAATTGGGTGAATATAATGCATGCGGATGGTGCTGGAACAAAAAGTATATTGGCTTATTTATATTGGAAGGAAACCAGAGACGCTTCCGTATGGGCTGGAATAGCTCAGGATGCCGTAGCAATGAATTTAGACGACTTACTTTGTATTGGGATCACTGATAACTTATTATTTTCTTCAACTATCGATAGAAATAAAAGTGTAATTACCGGTGAAATACTGCAAGAAGTAATTAATGGAACCCAGCATTTTTTTGATGTTTTGAAAGAATGCGGTGTTAATATCCATTATTTAGGTGGTGAAACCGCTGATGTGGGTGATGTAGTTAGAACCATTGCTGTAAATGGCACAATGACAGCCAGATGGCCCAAAGCAAAACTAATTACAAATGATAAAATAAAAGCTGGCAACGTAATTGTAGGATTTGCCAGTGCCGGGAAAGCCACTTATGAATCTGCCTATAACAGTGGTTTGGGCAGCAATGGTTTAACCAGTGCTAGACATGATGTGTTAGAAAAATATTATGCCACTCAATATCCGGAAACATTTGAACCTACTTTGCAAGATGAAGTGGTATATATCGGAAAAAATAAAATGACCGATACCATTTCTATTGCCGGTGAGCATATTAGTATAGGACATTTGCTGTTATCGCCCACCAGAACCTATGCACCCCTTCTGAAAAGAATTGTGGCAGAAGAGTTTGATGAGATAGATGGGATTATACATTGTAGTGGGGGAGGCCAAACTAAGTGCATGAAATATTTGCCAAGACCCCTCAACATCATTAAAGATCATTTATTCGAACCTCCACCTGTTTTTGAACTAATTAGATCCAATTCTGGTGCTGATTGGCGCGAAATGTATCAGGTATTTAATATGGGACATCGATTAGAGATTTTTACCAGCGAATCAGCCGCTATCAGGATGATAGCAACAGCACAAAGTTTTAATATTGATGCACAAATTATAGGAAGGGTGGAACCAACAGAATCAGACAAATCAACACTAAAACTTCTGGGCTCATTTGGTGAAGTGGTGTATGAATATTAACCTTTCCTAAAGTGTAATCAAAGCGTATATTTGTATCATAATTATTAACCCACTATTATGCCAGAAACCGTCATTTCACTACAAAACGTAAACATCTATCAAGGTAGTAGCCTTATTTTGCAGGAGGTGAATTTTGAAGTTCAAAAAGGAGAATTTGTATACCTGGTAGGTAAAACCGGAACTGGTAAAAGCAGTTTGTTAAAAACTTTATATGGTGAGCTAACCTTAACAGAAGGTAGTGGAAATGTGGTAGGCTTTAACTTGCGGGAAATGGACTGGAAGAAAGTTCCCTTTTTAAGAAGAAATTTAGGCGTAATATTTCAAGAGTTTCAATTGTTGACAGACCGAAATGTCTATGAAAACTTAAACTTCGTTTTAAAAGCAACCGGCTGGAAAGACGAACGTCTCATTAAAGAAAAAATTAATGATGTGCTCGATAAAGTGGGCTTGAAAAGCAAAGGGTTTAAAATGCCTTATGAAATGAGTGGCGGCGAGCAGCAACGTATTGAAATAGCCAGAGCACTATTAAATTCCCCCAAATTAATATTGGCCGATGAACCAACTGGAAACCTCGATCCGGAAACAAGTGACGAAATCATGCAATTATTAATTCAGATCGCTAAAGATTATGGCACTTCAGTTATCATGGCAACTCATGATTTTATTGTTATTAACCGATACCCAAGCAGAATGTTAAAAACAGAACAAGGGAGAGTGGTGGATAGCGGAGCGAGAACTGTTTAATTGGATTAACTATTAGTTATCAAAAACTATTTTAGCAAGTAGAAGCGCATTTCTGCGGTTATCAAATCGGGTTAAAAGTAATTTTTCCCGGAGTCCAATTTCGTCTACAGTAAATGGCTGGTGATAAAGTTGCACAATAATCTCTTTAAATGCGTTTGCATTGGATCCAATATGACAAGCAGATTCAAGACCACTTCCTGCAACGGCAATATCGTTTGCTACGCAATGTTTACCATTATACAAAGCATTCAATAATTTGATTTTTAATCCTGTATCTATAAAAGAAGGGACTAATTGAATGTGGGCTTTAACAATCATGTCCTGAAGTTCTCTTTCATTGGGATTAGGAACGATACAGGTGTGATTGTTTAAATGCGATAATTCAATCAATTTATTGGACGGATTTCTACCGGATATAACTAAGGGAACTTTTATTTCGTTAAACACTTTTTTGATAAGCCAAATGGCAGCTTGTTCATTCGCATCAATACTTAGATCTCCATGAAAAAAGCAATAGGAACCCATGCCTTCGGCAGATTTCACTTCCTGAAATGAAATAAATGGATCTATTTCAAAAATTAGAGGGCACGTAAATTCTTTTTGATAAGTCACTTTATCTGCATGCTTAACAACAATAAAAGTTGCTTTTAGTGCAATCCGCTTCTCGTATTTTTTTAGTAATCTGGATTCATTCCAATAATATAATTTCTTTAAAAATGAAGAAGCGCTTTTTTGTAGCGCACTGTAATAGTCAAAACCCACATAATGCAAGCGAACAAAGCATTTTCTGGAAGAAAATCGTTCATCATTTAATAAATAAGTACAATGAATATCTTCCATTAATATGGGATAATTGTCCTTTAATAAATTTTGAAACAGTTGTTCACTCTTTCTACTTGAAACGATAAAAGGTAGTGATGTAGAAAATCCTTTATGACCATGGTTGCCGTCGTAATAATGAACAGATGCACAGTAAGCATGAAGGGATTTTTGCTCTATTTTTTCGTTTCTGAAACAATGTAGATGAATTTGTATACCAACTGATTGGAGGGCGGAAATACAATGAAATATATCCATAGCCCTACCGTTATTTACAGGATAGGGAATGTCAAAAGCGATAATGTGTAAATGTTTTTCCAATTTTTTAATTCCAGTTCTGATAATTAATTAAATAAAATATTAATGTTAAACTACCAGCATTCATCCTGATATAAAATTTATAACATGATTAATGGATATTTTGTTCATTTTTTTCCATAATTACCCCACAGCATATTTTAAGTTATCCTCATTTTTTCAACTTTGATTGTGAAAACAATTATCATACTAACTCATTGAAAATAAATAAGTTAAATTAATTTTAACGAAGTTGTTTTAAAAGGTTATCCACATCGGTCAATCGCCCTTTTTTTATTATGCACAACACTATTTTCTTTATACAATTTCAACGCAATTAGAGTAAGTTCGCACACTCAAACAGCGAAAACGTGAGACTAAAGTCATTAGAAATCAAGGGGTTTAAGAGTTTTGCAGATAAAACGGTGGTAAGCTTCGATGAAGGTATTACCGGTATTATCGGGCCAAACGGGTGTGGGAAGAGTAATATCATAGACAGTATCCGCTGGGTTATAGGTGAGCAAAAAATTTCAGCCCTGAGGAGTGAAAATTTGGAAGCGCTGATTTTTAATGGTAGTAAAACCAGGAATGCAAGTGGTTTAGCAGAAGTAAGCCTTACTTTCGAAAATACAAAAAATCTCTTACCTACAGAATTTAGTACGGTTACAGTTACTCGCCGTTTCTATAAAAATGGTGAAAGTGAGTATAGATTAAATGATGTGAGTTGTCGCTTAAAAGATATTCATAATCTATTTTTAGATACAGGCGTTAGTACAGACAGCTATGCTATTATTGAGCTGGGAATGGTTGATGACATCATCAAAGACAAAGAGAATAGCCGTAGAAGGATGCTGGAACAGGCTGCGGGCATTACCATTTACAAAACACGTAAAAAAGAAGCTAAAAATAAGCTGGATGCTACAGAGCAAGATTTAGCCAGAATTGAAGACTTACTTTTTGAAATCAATAATCAACTGAAAACACTGGAAAGCCAAGCTAAAAAGGCTGAAAAGTTTTACGAGATCAAAAAAGAATATAAAGAAGTTGCAGTTGAATTGGCTAAAGCAGCTTTGGAGGGGTTCAATATATCCTATAAGGAATTGAATGAGCAACATGAAATAGAATCGGATAAGAAACTAAGAATTGAAGCAGAAGTTGCTTCTGAAGAAGCTGAAATTGAACAGCAAAAAGTTGCATTTATTACTCAGGAGCGTGCATTACAAAGTATGCAACAAGGGTTTAATGACTTGCAACAACGTTTACGAACTAAGGAAAACGAAAAGAATCTTGCCTCTCAAAAATTACAATATCTACAAGAAAAAGAAAGAAATTTAAAGGAGTTTTTAGACAAGGCGGAAGGACAATTAAAAACAACCGCTGATTCAATTGAATTTACTCAGTTACAGGTTGGTGAAGAAGAAGCTAATTTAACATCTTTACAAGAACGGGTAGAATCTGCCCAGTTTGAAGTAGAAGACAAAAGAAGAGTTTTTGATGAAAAACGCACTGGCGTTGATGCTGTGAGAAATAAATACCAGCAGTTTCAGCGAAATCAGTTTGATGCAGAAAAAAAAGTAGCTGTTGCAGATACCTCTATACAAAATTTACTTCGCTCTCAATTGCAATTGGCTGAAGAAAAAGAAAATCGAAGCAATCAACTGCAGCAACTTCAAAATGAATCTAATGAAAAAGAGGAGGCATTAGATTCAAAAAGAACCGATTTACAACAGTTACAAGAACACCAGGAAAAGACCAAAGTTCAAATATTTGAAACTCAGTCGCAATTGGAAGTTTTACGGGGTGAGTTGGCCGATGAGAATAGAAAGCTAGATGCTAAACGCAACGAATACAATCTATTGAAGAGTTTAATTGACTCCATGGAGGGGTATCCGGAGAGTATAAAATTCTTACATAAGAATAATGAGTGGAATCATCAAGCACCTATATTATCGGATATTATTTATGTAAAAGAAGCGTTTAGAGCAGCTGTTGAAAATGTATTAGAACCTTATTTAAATTATTACGTAGTAAATAATTTGGAAGAGGGTCTGCAAGCAGTTCATCTGTTAGATGCACATAAGAAAGGGAAAGCCAACTTTTTTATGTTAGATCAATTTGAAAATTTGCGTGTAGATACCATTCAACCTGGTAACACTTCAAAAGCAATGGATGTTATCGAAGTAGATGATCAATACAGAAAATTAGCAGAATATTTGTTGGCTAATGTATACATCGCCGAGAATGATGATGCACTTAAGAATACTTATGGGGCAGTGGTTCTGGAAAAAACCGGAAAATATGTAAAAGGAAAATATACTTTAACCGGTGGAAGTGTTGGATTATTTGAAGGGAAGAAAATTGGTCGAGCCAAGAATTTAGAAAAATTACATGAAGAAATTATTGATCAGGAATCAGTAGTAAGTTTATTAAAGTCGGATATACAATTTAAGCACAATGAAGTGATTGCTTTCAATGATCAATTAAAAGAACAGGCAATCAGACAAACCGAGCAAGAAATCAATCAACTGACCAACCAGGTTTTTGCTGCAAAAAATAAAATTGAAAATTTATTAGTGGCTCAACAAAATGGAGAGCAAAAATTGGCGGATTTTGAAGCACGTTTGCAAGAGGAACAAGATGCTATTGCTGAAACAAGGGAATTGTTGGTTGAATTAAATGATCAACTAACAGCTACTACAGAAGAAATGCGCAATATTGAATTGGATTATTCAGATGCAGAGCAGGCTTATCATTTTGCAACCGCTCAGTTTAATGAAACCAATCTTCTGTTAACTAAGCAGCAAAGCAAATTAACCTCTTTGAAACAGGAATTACTGTTCAAGGAAAATCAGTTGAATGATTTACACGAACAAATTAAATCAAACACAGCTCAATTATCAGAATCGGGTGCGGAAATTATAGAGGGAAATAGTGAATTGGCGGAAGTAGAAGCCTTATTGGTAGATTTAATGCGAACTAAAGAAGCCGAAGAGTTGAAATTAAATGAAGCAGATCAGGCTTATTATAATTTTAGAAATATTTTGCAAGAAAAGGAAAGTGAACTGAGGTTGAAGGTGAAGAGCAAAGAAATGATTGATCACTTACTCAATGAAATAAAAGACAAACTGAATGAGTTAAAACTACAGTTGGCAGGAATGAAGGAACGCTTAAATGTAGAGTTTAAAATTGAGTTAGATGAAATTTTAGATCAACCCAGATTAAATGATACTACATTAGAAGATTTACAAGCGGCATCCGACAGGATGCGCAAGCGCCTGGAAAACATGGGAGAAGTAAATCCTACTGCAATTGAGGCATTTACTGAAATGAAAAAGCGATATGAGTTCATTTTAGAGCAGAAAGATGATCTTGTTTCCGCCAAAGAAAGTTTACTACAAACCATTCTGGAAGTAGAAGCAACTGCTAACCAACAGTTTTTAGATACCTTTAATCAGGTAAGAGAAAATTTCCAAAAAGTGTTTAAAGCTTTATTTACAGAAGAAGATACAGCCGACATGATATTAGTAAATCCGGAAAATTTAGCTGAAACCGGAATTGAAATTGTTGCAAAGCCTAAAGGTAAACGACCTTCATCTATTACTCAGTTGAGTGGGGGAGAGAAAACTTTAACTGCAACCGCATTACTATTTTCTATTTATCTTATAAAACCGGCGCCATTCTGTATTTTGGATGAGGTGGATGCACCATTGGATGATGCCAACGTAGGCAAGTTTACACAGATGATTAAGAAGTTTAGCGATAATTCTCAATTCATCATTGTAACCCATAATAAACAAACCATGGGTGCTGTTGATGTTATTTATGGAGTAACTATGCAAGAGCCGGGAGTAAGTAAACTGGTTCCGGTAGACTTCCGAAGCCTTAATTAAATCAATATCAATTACCTTTGCGCCTCAAATAAAATTTGAGGCGCACTTTTATATGAAGTACCAAAAGGAAATAAATAGACGAAAAACATTTGCCATCATCTCTCACCCAGATGCCGGTAAAACAACCCTTACAGAAAAACTATTGTTATTTGGAGGTGCTATACAAACGGCTGGTGCAGTTAAAAGTAATAAGATCAAGAAAGGAGCTACCAGCGACTTCATGGAAATTGAACGCCAGAGAGGTATCTCTGTTGCCACTTCTGTGATGACTTTTGAGTATCAAAACACATTAATTAATTTATTGGATACTCCCGGCCATAAAGACTTTGCGGAAGATACTTATAGAACACTAACCGCTGTTGATAGCGTAATACTGGTTATTGATAGTGTAAATGGAGTAGAGGCTCAAACAAGAAGATTGATGGAAGTATGTCGTATGCGCGATACTCCAGTTATTGTATTTATCAACAAAATGGATCGGGATGGGAAAAATCGTTTCGATTTATTGGAAGAAATAGAAAAAGAATTAGGTATTTCTTTGCACCCAATGACCTGGCCCATTAATAGTGGTAAAGAGTTTAAAGGGGTATATAATTTAGATAACAAGAGTTTAAGATTGTTTACGGCTAGTACAAAAGCAGAGGATGATGATGTTTTTGCCATTAACGACTTAAATGATGCCGTATTAGATGCTAAAGTAGGCTCTAGAGACGCTAACCAATTAAGAGAAGATGTGGAGTTGATTGAAGGGGTTTATGGAGATTTGAACCCCGAGGATTATTTGAATGGGAAAATTGCACCGGTATTTTTCGGAAGTGCGGTTAATAACTTTGGGGTTAAAGAAATGCTCGATACTTTTATTCGAATTGCTCCTGTACCAAGAAGTAGAGAAACCACCACTCGTACCGTAGAAGTTGGTGAAGATAAATTTAGCGGTTTCATTTTTAAAATTCATGCCAATTTAGATCCTAAGCACCGTGATCGTATTGCTTTTATGCGTGTTTGTAGCGGAAGATTTGAAAGAAATAAATACTATCATCATGTAAGAAATGATAAGGAAATGCGTTTCAGCAATCCTTATACTTTTATGGCGCGTAGCAAAGACATCATCGAAGATGCTTATGCAGGTGATGTAGTTGGGTTGTTTGATACAGGAAATTTTAAGATAGGAGATACCCTAACAGAAGGAGAAAATTTTTATTTCTCCGGCATTCCAACTTTTTCTCCAGAAATCTTTAAAGAATTGGTGAATAAAGATCCAATGAAAACAAAGCAATTGGAGAAGGGGATTAGTCAATTAACCGATGAAGGTGTTGCACAGCTTTTCACCCAATTTGGTGGTAACAAAAAGATTATTGGTTGCGTAGGGGAGTTACAATTTGAAGTTATTCAATACAGATTATTGCAAGAATATGGTGCAGCTTGTGAATTTAGAACGCTTCCTTTTTATAAAGCTTGTTGGTTAACATCTGCTGACCCTAAAAAACTAGATGATTTCCTTCGATTTAAACAACAAAATGCCGCATTAGATAAAGATGAACAACCAGTTTATCTTGCACAAAGTGAGTGGTTTTTAAACACTGAAATCACCAATAATCCCGATATTAAATTTCATTTTACGAGCGAAGTACATAAATAATTGAGCCTACTCAAATAGGACAATCGCCATATTATAATGATTTTTTATTTATTATTAGCAATGATTGAAAAAAACAGTCATTGCTAATTAATTGTTGTTATATGTATTGTTAAATTAAATTATATATAATCCGTTTAGAAATAAGTTAATCAATTCCTGGTGATACCTATACTCTAAAATAAATATGATGAGGTGTAATTTATTTTAAAGTAGTATTAAAGTGTATTTATTAATAGTAGTATTTTCGTATCCCCTTATCAACTATATGAAATTACCATTGATGTGTTTAGCATGCTTCAATTTTTTAAATTAAAAGCAGATTAAAGTATCATTTAAATATTTTCTTAATCATAGTTGATTATTGGATAAGATAATTTAACATACTATGAGAAACTTTTCTAAAGGCATATTGGCATTCATCTGTTTAACTTCATTTTCTCCGATTTTAAATGCGCAAGTTAAATTAGTTGATTCTAAAGGGGCGTTGCGTGATACTGCTGTAATCTTGGCCGGCAGGGTTAAGTATACTGATACAGTTAACATGTTATTGCCTTATTTAAGAAAAGTAGATACAATTCGAGCTAGTCCATTTTTTAAAAGTGGAGGAACAGATGATGCAGGTAATAATAAAATTTTACCTATATATAGAAATGAGGGGATTCTTACAAATATTGGAGGTGCTACTTTAACCAGTCCATATGCAAATGTTGGATTCCATACTATATCTAATGCAAATAATTTATCATCTATTATAGTGGAAACAGTGGGAGGGTCTGCCAGCCAGCAAGCCGGGATGAATTTTATTACTAAATCTAATTCAACTCAATTGGGTGCTTCCGGTAATAAGGGTTGGCAAGTTGCAGCCAGGGCCGATGCATGGAACAGCAGTGGTACGCAGGAAGCAAATTTGCTGAATTTCTCTTACTGGACTGGTTCCGCATGGACGCAGGTTGCAAAATTTACTGCCGGTGGTAATGTAGCGATAGGATCAATGGCATTGAATACATTGCCGCTTAATAAGTTAGATGTTGTAGGCTCAGCTGCAATAGGATCTTATGCTGGAGTAAATACCGCCCCCACTAATGGATTAATTGTTAGTGGAAATGTAGGAATTGGCACTTCTTCACCAACTACTATATTAGATGTGCAATCAGCAGGAACCGTTAATTATACATCGGTAGGTAAGTTTTTAGCGCCCGGAAATACTGGTGCTGGAAACGCAACCCAGATGAATTTCGGAACAGTTATGTCGGCCGGAAACAACGCAGAGTGGCGATTTATTTATCAAGGAAACAATTCAGCTACTAATAGAGTTGATTTTGGCATGAACGGTTATAATTCTCCAACTATTAGTTATTTGGTAAATGGCAGAGTGGGCATTGGAAATGGTAGTCCATCAACTAAATTAGACGTTGTTGGAACCGGTAAGTTTTCGGATACGTTATATGGAACAAGGGCTCAATTCAACAGTTTACCTTCTGGTGCTGTAACAGATAGTGTGGTTACGCTTGATGCAAGTGGAAACTTAAAGAAAAGAACACTGAATAGTATAACATCAGAGCCATGGTTCAAAGAATCTACCTCGGTAGGATCAACCAGTAACACGGATAATATATATACAATGGGTAATGTAGCAATTGGTATAAATAGTC
>JBIIAP010000191.1:0-5253 GCA_044239855.1 Sediminibacterium sp.
CATTCGTTGATGATTAAAATCCCGTAGGGATGGCATAATAATCTGGATGAAATAATAACCTAATCCTAAAAACGGAAAGGTATTTTGATGATTATTTGTGATTCATGCAACAAAGCCATTGATAATTATCAATTATCAATTTAAAAGGCATACCGCATGGGCAACTAGTCCTTCTTCTCGCCCTACAAACCCCATTTTTTCGGTGGTTGTAGCTTTTATAGATATGTCTTTTACAGTAATGCCAAGTATAGTTGCAATTACTTGCTGCATGGCAGGTATATGTGGTTTTATTTTGGGCGCCTCTAAACATAAAGATGCATCGATATTAACTATGCCGTAGCCCTCTTTAGTTATCAGCTCATAAGTGCGCTGCAATAATATTTTACTATCTATATTCTTAAACTCACCTGAAGTATCCGGAAAATGAACCCCTATATCGCCTAAACACGCCGCTCCTAATAAGGCATCACAAATGGCATGCAACAACACATCGGCATCACTATGCCCCAATGCTCCTTTATGATGCGGTATTTTTACCCCACCTATCATTAAATCTCTCCCCTCTACCAACTGGTGAAAATCTATTCCGTAGCCTATACGCATAAAAAGTAAGAATTATTTACCGTTTGTTTCTACGTTTTGGATAGAAAAATCCGGTTTTGTTTTTAATACTGGTTCCTTCAGCAGCACCAAAATGTGTCATGGCACAACGAAATCCTAGCGTATTTAAACTTTCTGTTTCTTCTAAAAATCTTCTGGTACCCGGACTTAACCAATATGCTCTATCGTTCCAACTACCTCCCTTGTACACTCTTGCCTTATCAGAAATTAAGGTAGTAACGCCATAACCGTAATTTACAAAGCTTGAAGAATCTCCGTCTAAGTAGTTTACTGCATAAGACTTCTGGTAGTTTCTTCTATTTCTTAAGGTAGAATCGTCTTCATTCTTCATTTTAATTCTACCTCTATCGTCTCTCAAATTACCTTCACCGCCCGATTTGTCGATTTGCTGAAACTGATTTCCTCTATACGGATTAAAATCATCTGCATCATTCGTTGTTGATGGTCTGTATACATCACTTACCCACTCACTTACATTACCACTCATATTGTATATACCAAAATTATTTGGTAAGAATGAAGTAACTTCTGCAGTAGTTGCCGCATTATCATTCAAACCTCCCGCAACTCCCATGTTATCTCCGGATCCTCTTTTAAAGTTAGCTAAGAAGGAACCTTGCGTATTGCCTCTTTTTAAATCTCTCAATCCATCATAAGTATTGTTTTTCCAGGAGTATACATACTTATTGGCAATTACCTCCTCCCCTTTAGTCTTTTTGCTTTTACGTTGTGGATTCTCCATTACATAACCATACGCTGCATATTCCCACTCGGCCTCGGTTGGTAATCGGTAATCTCCAAATAATATACCGTCTTCGAACTTAACCGTTGTTCTTGGCTTCCCTTGCGCATCTTTTAGCGGGTTTTTCTTAGATGTTACCTGCTTACTTGGGGTTGCCTGATACTCGCCCATCAAATACGCTTTGGTGTTGAAATTATCTTGTCCGGCACCGTTTAACGTCTTTTTGATTTGAGTTTTGCTATCCAGGAAACCTTTTGCCATTAAAGCCGTTTCATTTACCCTGTCTGTTCTCCAAATACAGAAATCGGTAGCCTGCCTCCAATTAACGCCTACAACCGGGTAGTTGTTATAGGCAGGATGGCGGAAATACAGTTCTACATAAGGTTCGTTGAAAGCTAATTCGCTTCTCCAAACCAAGGTATCCGGTAATGCTTGTGTTACAATAGAATCCATTCCGGCACCGCCAAAAGTTCCCTCTAACCAATACAAATACTCCCTGTAATTTAGGTTAGATATTTCTGTTTTGTCGATAAAAAATGAGTTTACCGTAACACGATGTGGCGTATTGTTCCAATCGGCCATCACATCTTCCTGCGTAGCGCCCATTGAAAATGTACCGCCCTGGACAAATATCAGACCGGGACCTGTTAGTATGTCTTTGGGTTTGGGAACATTGAAATTTCCAAAGTTCTTGTCGTTGTAATTCCAACCCGTTACATTAGATTTAGCCGGCTTTTTACACGAAATGGCCACCAATACTACTATTAGTAGTAATATAGATTTTTGTAGTAATCTGATTAACTGCATGTTTATTGTTTGAATAAGTAAAGCTCTACTTCAAATATTCGGTTTTATTTCAAAGCGAATGTAGAGAATAATTAGTTAGCAAAAACCTAATTTTAGCCTAATCATTCATAAAAACGCTTACTTCGGGGTAATTATTATATGAGAATAGTATTTATATATATACTTTTTTTGATTCCTAGCCTGTTGTTTTCACAGCGGCAATATGCCGATTCATCTGTTTTGGCTTCGGGTGTATGGGCTAAAATAGGCATTACCAAGGAAGGAATGTATCAAATAGATCTTAATTTTTTACGGGAATTGGGTCTGAATACATCGTCTATTCAAAGCGCGAAGATTCAACTAAGGGGAAATGGTGGGGCGATGTTGCCTGAAAATAATGCCGCAAAAAGAATTGACGACCTTGCTGAAATAGCCATTGAAGTTCAAGACGGTAACGACGGATTATTGAATGGCAATGATTTTTTACTATTTTATGCCCCCGGCCCACATCAATGGTTTAGCGACAGCACTGACCGATCCTTTTTCTTTGAAAATAATTTATACAGCGATACTGCCTATTATTTCATCAATTTAGATGGAAATACCAATGGAAAAAGAGTACAGCTATCATCCATCCATGCTGCCCCCACGGTTCAAATAGATTCCTATACCGATTATTACGCTTACGAAAAAGATTTGTACAACATTTTACACAGCGGCAAAGAATGGTTGGGCGAATCATTTTCTACTGGTTTTGGTGGAACTACAACAAGAAGCTATTCGCTCAACTGGCCCGGATTAGTACTTAATGAACCGATTCGCATTTTTGCAGCATGTGGTGCCAGATCAGTTGGTAAAGATGCTTTCTTTAATATTCGCATCAACGAAGAATTGGTTGATTCCATTGGCATAAAGGGGGTAAGTGGCAACTTTTTAAGTACTTACGTTAATACCGCCTCTATTCATCAGCAACATTTTGTAAAACAAAACAATTTAACTGTTTCTTTTAATTTTAAATCGGATGCGCCAACTGCTCAAGGCTGGTTGAATCGGTTTGTTATTGCAGGTAAAAGAACGCTTGCTTTTACCGACAATCAGTTTTTGAGATTTAGGGACTGGCGTTCTGTTACCCCTAATACCAGCGGACAATTTAATATTAACAATAGTGCAGATAATACAAGTGTTTGGGATGTTACCAATATATTAGCTCCGATAAAAATGAACACCTCTTTTGCCGGAAGCAGTACAAAATTTATTAATGATGTAAGTGCGTGGAGTGCATACATCGCTTTTACTCCTACCCACTATGCTACTCCGATAGCATTAGGAAAAATTGCCCCACAAAATATTCATCAAATTAAATCAGTGCATGGCATAATTGTAACACACCCATCTTTACTGCAAGAGGCAGAACGCCTGGCAGCATTTCATTTGAAACAATATGGTTTTAAAGATGCGGTACTTACTACTCAACAAATATACCACGAGTTTTCTTCCGGATCACCCGACCCAACTGCCATCAGAGACTGTATTAAAATGATTGCAGATAAATCTGCTAATACCAAAATTAAACCAAGCTATGTGGTATTATTTGGCAACGGAACATTTGATCCCAAAAACAGAATAGTACCCAACTATAATTTAGTGCCCGTTTATGAAAGTAAGCAATCATTTGACCCACTGACCTCTTTTATGTCGGATGATTTTTATGGACTGATAACCGATTCGGCAGACATTAATCTATCAGAGCAATATACGCCGCTGAGCATTGCTGTTGGAAGGATTTCAGCAAAAAATTCAGCCGAAGCAAGGTTGATGGTTAATAAAATTATTAATTATCATACTAATAAAGGTTTTGGGGCATGGAGAAATGAAATGATACTGTTAGCGGATGACCAAGATAATAATCTTCATTTAGATGACGCTGAAAGTATTGCAGCAGTTATTACGCAAACTAACCCGCTTGTACATCAACAAAAAATTTATTTAGACGCCTATCCCTTAAAAAGTAATCCATCTGGTGCAAGCTATCCCGGGGTAAATGAGGCCATAGTTAACAGTATTTTACAAGGCGCTTTGATGTTTCATTATTCCGGACATGGAAACTACCATCAACTCACAGAAGAAGTTGTTTTTAGTGAAGCGGAACTGAACCGTTTTAATAATGCGAATAAGTTGCCCTTGTTTATTACGGCAAGTTGTGATTTTGCTCCATTTGATGATCCTACCAAACAATCACTGGGTGAGCAGCTACTTTTTAAAAATGAAAATGGGGGGATCGGTTTATTAACTACTACCCGATTGGTTTTTGCGTCCAGTAACCGAATTATGCATAAGAATTATGTTCAGCAAGCAATTAGCCGGCAACCGGATGGCAGCTATCTTGCTTTAGGTGAAGCGGTGCGTATTGCAAAGAACAATACTTCTGCCAATGGTGGCGACTTATTGAATACCCGAAAATTTACTTTACTGGGTGATCCTGCGATGCAACTGGCCTTCCCAACATCCACTATTAAAATAAACACGTTAAATGGCAACCCCTTTAACGATACGGATAGTATTGCAGCATCCGGAAAATATACCATGGAAGGAACGGTACAATCTGCCGAAGGCGAAATAAATACACAGTTTAATGGTATGGTTGAAATAACCCTGTATGATAAACCACAAGTTAGTTATACACTGGGCAATACTTTACAAAGCACGGTAGCCGGTTATTTAACACAAAACGGTATTTTATATAAAGGAAAAGCCAGTGTAATCAATGGTCGTTTTGATTTTACATTTGTACTTCCAAAAGAAATGTATTTTAAACCCGGCGAGGGAAGAATAAGTTTATATGGCTATACCGACTCAATAGATGCTGCGGGTACGAGTACGATTAAGATTAGTGGCAGTAAAAAGATTATCAATACAGAGGACAAGGGTCCGGACATTCAACTCTACTTGAATGATACGTTGTTTACACAGGGTGGTATTACCCATGAAAACCCTTTATTAATTGCTCACTTAGCAGATTCATCGGGAATAAATGCTTCCGGCAATATCATTGGACATGATATAACATTAGTAATTGATGGGGATGAAGCCAATAAAATAGTATT
>JBIIAP010000030.1:0-16724 GCA_044239855.1 Sediminibacterium sp.
ATTGGCAATCAATGTGAAATTGAAAACCAAGGTTCTGATTTAGGAGATGTACATGTTATTGAAGATGTAAAGCCCGATGATAAACAATCTGATGTAGATGTATTTGCTTATCCGCAAGTAAGCTTTAATACTGCTGTAGAAAAAGAAATCCGTATGATGAATTTGGATAACCAAATGGAAACCTATCGGATTAAAGTGGCAGCATGTAAACTAAACCAAGGAACACAACCCATTGTTGGTAAAGTAGAATGGAATAGCACCAACGATGTAGCATCCATCAATACCCCCGAAGTATTACCTCCACTTCAATCATTAAACTTCAATGTGAAAGTTTATTGGGAAAAGAAAATGAATGGTGTTTGGAAACCTTTATTAAAAGGAGATGGTACTCCCGACACTGAAGAAAAATCAGTAACGTTTACTACAGGTGCTGCACCTTCAACTATCCCTGCTTCTAATGTAGCGTATGCTTACCCTGTTAACTTTCAATACAATTTTCATCCAAAAGAATACAGTAATGGGTATGTACAGTTGAAACGCGGACAAGCTTATTTGTTTCCTGCTTCTGATGAAAAAAATACTTACAACTATATCGCTTCTTTTTTACCGGCTAATGCTAAAGAAAGCATCGATATCCCACTTAAATACGATGTTGGTCAAAAAACAGTTCAATTTAATATCCCCGAGCAATTAAAAGCAAGTACCATTTATCAGTTGAGTTTTATTCGTACACCACTATCAAATAACGCCAATAATTTACAATCATTAAAAGTTGAATCAACTCAACAAATAGGCGGTGATGGAAATACAGTAACTACTACTGCCAATAAATTAAGTTCTACTGCTGTAAAAAAAATTGATTTTACTTTATATCAATACAATTACCGAACCAGTGTATATTCAACTTTTACTGATAAATGGGAAGCTATGCAAAATAGCAAAGACCTCATTGATATTGCACAAGGTAATCTTTGGGTGATTGGGAAAAAAGTAGATGTAGCAGAAACCTTTGACGCAGTTGAATTAAATGGAATTGATGCAGAAACCCCTGCACTCCTTCAACGGAGTGCTTCTCCAAATAATCGTTGGTTGAAGTCCATTCAATACCCGCTATTGTATGAATGGTATTCCTCAAGTGGTTTAAATATTTGTTGGCGCAATACCAGTGATAAAGGACTTGTCCCTTTACAAGCTATTTCATTGTCTAATTTAGGAGAGGCAAACCCTTATCAGCTCACTGCAGATGATGTACAAAACACAAATGCCAATTCTAAATCAGGAAGCATACAGTTTGGCTATTTTCTTTCTTATTATGTATTTAAAGATTTTATTGATTTGAGAAATGCAGCAGCTTACCAATACATCTATGGTAAAACAATTTCAGAAGGAGCGCGCCGCATTTTGCAAGCAAAAAATTATACCGACTTAATTCCCGGTGAAACGTATCCGATTGAAGTTAGTTATCAATTACCGGGCTTGCATAAAATAACTACTACAAAAACAATAAACATTAATTTTTAATCTGCTTTTAAATCAACTGAAATACATGTTTTTGAAAAATATTTTTAAATTCATCCTGCTTGTATTGCTATGCTTGCGCTTAGGTAATATGGATGCAGTTGCCCAGAAAAAAAATACGCCACCTTATTTGTACATGGTGGGTGATGCTGCCAATGGGGTTGTTAAATTAAGATGGGTGCCATCCGAACCGGTTCTTTGGCAATTGGGCATACAATATGGTTATACCTTGCATAAACATCTTGTATCAAAAAATGGAGTGCTTGTTCCCAAAACCTCAACTACTTCTGGCTGGACTAAAAAAATATTACCCATTTCGCCGGCTAAAATAATGCAACTCTCTGGTAAAGATAGTTTGATAGAAACTA
Organism: Sediminibacterium sp.; assembly: GCA_044239855.1. Taxonomy (GTDB): domain Bacteria; phylum Bacteroidota; class Bacteroidia; order Chitinophagales; family Chitinophagaceae; genus Sediminibacterium. The sequence continues at coordinate 1,887 of JBIIAP010000030.1, forward strand.
TAGGGGCGTTAATGTATCCGGAGAAAACAGACCAACCTACTGCAACATCGGTTTTGGGAAAATTAGATGATGTAAATCGTAGATATGGAATAACATTATTGTTGGCCGATATTCATTTTCCTGCTGCAAAAGCTGCTGCACTTGCTTTTGTAGACGACGCGGTAACCAGTGGGGAGCAGTATTTGTATTCTGTAGAATTAAATATTCCTGCAGACTTGAAGAAAGAGTTGAATTATAAAATGGGCTCTTTATACATTTCGGGGGATGAATTATGGAAAACACCTGCTGTTGAAAAACCTTTGCTAGAAGTGCAAAATAACATGGTGGGACTTAGCTGGAATATGGAGCATGTAAATTCATTTTATACTGCATACGAAATTGAACGATCTTACGATAAGATAAGGTTTACGCCGGTAAGCGATTTTCCTTTTGTACAATTGGCTAAAAATAAATCACCCGGTTTTGCTTCTTTTACCGATTCTATTTCACTGCCCAATACCGATTCTATTTATTACAGAGTAAGAGGAATCACCCCCTTTGGTAAAAAAGGACCTTATTCTGCAATTGCAGCACAACGTAATTTTATCGTTGCTGCCTATCGTCCATATATACAGTCAGGGGAACTTGCAGGAATAGGAAAAGTTAAGTTGAGTTGGAATTTCCCGGATAGCATTATCCCCAATATCTCCTCTATGCAATTATGGGTATCTCCTTATTACAATCATTCCTATGTAGCAGTTACCGAACAAGAAATAACCGCAATTGCCAATCAATTGATTGATACGGTTCGATTTGTAAACAACTATTATAAACTTTCTATAACCTATAAAGAACCTCGTCAAACTTTTACTTCATTACCGTATTTGTTTCAGGGGGAAGATTCTATTCCTCCCGTAAAACCGATTATGGATAAGCGTTCTTCCATCGATTCAGCCGGCATTGCTACAATTCGGTGGAAATCTAACCCGGATAAAGATGTGCAAGGATATCGACTATTCAGAGCCAATAATGCCACCGAAGAAATGATTGCCATCACCCCTCATTTTATAAAGGATACGGTATATCATGATACCCTTAAATTAAATGCACTTACTTCTAAAGTATATTATTCGGTTGTGGCAGCAGATGATTATTTTAATCTGTCCGATTATTCCGATACGCTGGTACTGAGAAGGCCCGATACCATTCCACCTTCTCCTGCATTGATAAGGATTATTCGTTCAACAGATTCCTCTATAATTATAACCCTCATTCCATCAGCATCTTCTGACTTGTCACATTATCTGCTGTATAAAATGCCCATTGGGAATATGAACGACACCAGCATGGTTCGTAAAATACATGCAGGTGATAATACTGATTTACTGGAAATTATCGATACCTCATTTCAAGAAAAAATCAAGTACCAGTATCTATTGATAACTGTGGATAGTAGTAATAATTGCAGCAAAGATTTATCTGGAATAATAGAAGTAGATCCGCCAGTTAAAAAAGCGGTTGAAAAATTAAGCGGTGAAGTAAATAAAGACAAAAATAAAATACAAATACATTGGGAATATAAATATACCGGGGTAGATTATTTTATGCTATATCGCGCAATTAAAGAAGGCGCTTTTTCGATGTTGGCCAGAATCGATGCGAATCAATTTTTTTATGAAGATGATGAAGTGCAATTAAACAATAGTTATCGTTATAAAATAAAGGCAGTTTTTTTAGATGGAAAAAATAGCCAATTGAGCAATCCTTTTACAGTTCTGTATTAATAAAAAAGTAATAGTAATAATAAAGCGGTTTTTAATTCTCTGTTTTGAGTGAATCGATATCAATAAATAATTATGGCTGCTAATAGTTATATGCTATTTCCTGCTATTAAATTCAATAAATATTCGCTAATGTACAATGCAAAGTGTTGTTTTATACTAATATGCTTTATTGTATTTCCTTACATGGTAAATGCGCAAGATGTTTCTTATGAAGCATTAAAAGATATTAGTTTGAAAAAAGGAATAACGGTGAATGGTTCATTTAACCTTAATTCGGTAGTTTGCCAATCCAGCAGAGAAGTTTCCCAACGTGATCCATTTAATTGGTTTGCCAATGCCTCTTTAAACCTTAATTTTTTTGGCATACCCACTCCGTTGACATTTAGTTACACCAATGCAAAAGCCAATTATACCCAGCCGTTTAATCGGCTCAAGTTTGTACCGCAATATAAATGGATAAAATTACATTTAGGTACTGGCAATATGAATTTTAATGAATATACATTAGCTGGACATGTTTTTAAAGGATATGGTTTAGAGCTTTCTCCTAAAAAATATCGGTTCATGTTTATGAAAGGTAGCTTGCGTGATGCACTCCCTTTTAATATTTCATATCCTCAAAATATTTCATTTCAAAGAAATGCAATTGGCATACTGCTGGGATATGCAGGTGAAACATGGCAAACAACTTGGAATATGTTGAGTGCAAAAGATGATGCAACGTCCATTCCATTTATACCGTTGAAAACTACGATTACTCCCCAGTCTAATTTTAGCTCCTCTATCAAAACTAATTTGAAACCCACAAAGTGGTTGCAGTTAGAACTGATGTATGCATTTTCAGCATTATTAAATGACAACAGATTTAATTCGCTAACTAAAAATAATGCCGATACAAATAGTGTATCTGGGAGCTATACGTTGGGTCTTTTTACAAAATTATTTTCGCCAAAACCCGGACTTTCATTGTATGATGCAATAAATGTGTCAGCTGGTTTTGTAATTAAAAAAACAAATTTTCAAATAAAATATCAACGGGTATCTCCCGGATATACTTCTTTAGGTGCGTATTTCGTAAATAATGATTTAGAGAATATTACAGTCGCACCTTCTTTTAATTTATGGAATGGCAAAGTGAATATTACAGCTAACACAGGTTTACAATGGAATAATTTAGATGGATCAAAATCATCTTCCAACAGCAGATGGATATCTTTGCTGAATGTAGGAATTTCCCCAAACAATCGACTGACATTAAATACAGCGTTTTCTAATTTTACTTCTTATACAAGAGTCAGACCACCAACAGATCCATTTTATATAATTGGTTTAGATAGTTTGAATTTCTACCAAATAAACAACTCATTCAGTCAATCAGCTATTTATCAATTTCCTGGAAAATCTAATAAACAATCTATTTCACTGAATGTTAGTTTCCAGCAAACACAGGACGCGCTGGGGAATAATGCTGAAAATAAAATTAACAATCAATTTATTGCATCTAATGTAGTATATACTTATGCATTTAGTCCAACTGATTTAACAGGAAATTTGGCTGTTAATTATTATGCTAATCAAATACAAGGACAACTGACTACATATATAGGTCCTACATTGGCATTAACAAAAGCACTAATGAATAAACAACTTCCGGTAAACGTCAGTTTGTCTTATAATAGTTCAAAAACTTCTGGAGGTTTAACGGATAACATCATTAATGCCAAATTGGTTGCGAACTATACTCCGCCCATTAAAGAAAAGACAACAGGGCATAAGCAAAAAGAAAAACACCAATTGAAGCAAAATATTAATTGTAGTCTTCAATACATTTCTGGAAATAAACTTCGGGAATTTGTTTTTAATACAGGTTATTCATTAAATTTTTAATAGAAAAAGATATTATATGAAATGGCTTTTTATTTTTATTCACTTGATGATGTTAAATACATTGTGTATCAGTGTATCTGGGCAGTCTGTTGTTAATACAGTTCCCAATCATGCTACATTTAAGTATAGTTTATTGCCAGCCTATTTTCAGAGTGGTTTAGAGTTTCAAACTGTTTACCTACAGCGCAAAAAAAGTATTAATGCTGATGGAACTATAATTGGAATTGGTACGTATTCTCCAAATAATGTTATAAATAATACTAATAATCTATTAGATGGGGTGAATGCAAATACTGTAAATTTTATATTGGACGATTATTTTTTTGAGAATGCTACAGATAAATATATCTCCTTATTGTCTTTTACTTCAATGGGGGCTCCATATTCAACAGGAAGCGGAAATTTATTCTCCTATAATACCATTAATAATTTTCAAGTATTTTCTCAAATTCCTAATTGGAGTGGAGTGAAACAACTAGGTCAATATTTTAATTATAATCTGGTGTCATCTGTTACTAAAACTTCTGTATTAAGTCATGCTGATATTAGCCCGGAGATTATGATAAATATTCCTCGAACTACGATTAATTTATTGTCTCCAGAACAGTTAAATTGCACGGAAGATATCATCAGGATGTCGGTACCGATTTCAAATATTGATAACGCTAATTTAATGTATGAGTGGAAGTATAAGATAGCTGTAACTGATTTTTTATCTGATACTAATTTTACGGAGTATAAAACTTTCAAGACTATTAATGCTATTGATTCAATTAGATTTTCCTTCAATGATATTCCTGAAATTAAAAATAAATTATCATCTCAAACATCAGCTTTAAAAATTAATATAGCAGTATTAATTAAAACAACATTTGATTCTTCCTATTCAGTAAAACCCAAATTGGTTACTATTTTACCTGCTGCTCCAGTTATTCAGTCAGTTGTATCTTCAGCTTCTTGTCCAAATTCAAATACCGGACAAATCAATATAAATGGTATATCAGGTGGTAGTGGTAGTTACAAATATTTTATAAGAAATGGGCATAACAATACTGAACCCTGTGACCCGAATACAGCGGATGGCTGTTTAAATGTGGTTGACAATGGTAATATTGTTGGCGGAGATAAACAACTTAATAATATTGCTCCCGGTAATTATACTTTATGGATAGCCAACAACGGTATCGAATACGGTGCTTGCGCCACTAAACAAAATATTACGATTAATAAAATCGACAACTTAACTTGGGGAACTATTACCTCCAAAAATATACATTGTGCGGGTGGTTCCGATGGTGATATTAGTGGATCTGTTACGGGTGGTATTGCTCCTTTTACATTTTCTTTGAATTCATCTTTTCAAAATAACTCAGGGCAATTTATTAATTTGAATGCCGGAAATTATTCATTCAACGTAACCGATGGCTGTAGTCAGTTAGTATCGCCTCAGTCAATAACCTTGGTAGAACCACCACCTTTAACGGTATATACCAATACAACAAATGCAGCTTGTGGTAATCCTGCATCTGGCTCTGTTACTGTAAGTGTAAATGAATCTCCGGGTTCTTATTATTATAAATTGTATAATGCGAATAATGTATTGATGCTGGAAAAAAACAATACCCCTTTATCTGAATGGATTGTTGAGGGATTACCGGCAGGATCTTATACTGTAAAAGTATATCGAGCCAATGAATTGGATTGCGCACCTGCTACTAAAAGTTTTTTGATAGCATCTTCTGAGGCACTTTCGCTACAAATAACAACGCATAAAAATATTCAATGCTATGGCGAAACCTCCGGATCTTTATCATTTGCTGCATCGGGGGGGATGGAAAATGGGTATCGTTTTTTTATTAAGAATACAGCTACCAATAAAACAATCGAATCCGCCGATGGAAATTTCTCCAATTTACCCGCTGCAACTTATAACGCATGGGTTATGAATGCAGATGTAAGTTGCAATGATATTGGTTATTACAGTGCGGATATTGTATTGACCTCCACCACTGCGTTGAATATTAGTTCAACATCATTCCCCGTGTCTTGTAATAGCCAAACTGATGGAAAAATAGAAACAATAGTATCAGGAGGTGCTTCTGGTTATCAATATACTTGGGAAGAATATGATGAAGCGGGAGGGGCATGGTTTACCCGTTTTGATCAAAATGGTTCAACTTGTATCAATTTGTCGAGTGGAAAATATCGGTTTAAAGTAACGGATAACAATACCTGTGTAAAGTATTCCTCAGAAATAATTGTTGCAGAACCTGCTGAACTATTGCTTACTGTAAATTCAATTAAAGATATTGTATGCTTTGGCGATAATGGTAGTGCTAACATGGCTGCAAGTGGTGGGAACGGTTCTTATATTTTCCAAAGAAAACTCATCAATGCGCTACAATGGGAAAATTGCACAAATGCTTCGGTATATGCTGCCGGAGCGTATACGCTGCGCGTAAAAGATGTGAAGGAATGTATCGCAGAACACGATGAAGTAATAACCTATACCGATCCTGCTGAAAAGTTAAGAATGATAGTAGAATTGTCGGACTATAACGGGTACAATGTTTCCTGCAATGGCAATAAAAATGCACGAATTAATATAAATGCTACTGGCGGAAATGGAGACAATTACGACGGTTATTTATATTCATTTAATAAAAGTGCATTTGAAATCACCAATCAATTTACATCAGGTTCAGGTTCCTTTAAAGTTGCAGTAAAAGATGCAAGAGGATGCATTGATTCGAGTAATGTTGTACTTACTCAACCCAGCGCCCAATTTAATACGAGTATTGTAAAACAACAAAATAATAACTGCGCAGCCGATAGTACCGGTTACATTATTGTACAATCGGTTAATCAAGTTGGTTCAGTGAAGTATCGGTTAGGCAATGATGAGTTAATGAGCGATACTAAATTTGTAGACCTTAAAGCCGGTTTTTATACCATGGTAAGTGTTGATGACAATGCATGTACCGATACGGTACATTTTACAATTACCGATTTGCATCAGCCTATTCAATACGATGCAACTATTCAGCATGTAAAATGTTTTGGTGATTCAACAGGCTCTATTAACGTATTAACTTCAGGTGGTGCAGGAAATTATACATATATATGGGATGATACTTTAAATGGAACTTCGTTATTAACTAATTTACCTAAATCTACGCACCAACTAATTATTCAAGATTCTTTTGGATGTACAATTCAAACGGATAGGTTTATAGTGTCTCAGCCTGACGCGCCACTCGCTTTTAGTTACGTTGATTGGAAGGATATTAAATGCTTTGGGGATGCTGGGTTAGTATTAACTAGTGCTATTGGAGGTTCTGGTTCTAAATCGTTTAGTTATTTAGAAGCTACAACTAATGATGTGAGATCTTTTCAACCAGGTATTACTCCTTTTCAGCCAGGGGAGTATAGTATTGAAGTGATGGACTCCAGTTTTTGTAAAGCTGTATATCCTCAAAAAATCACTTTTACATCACCTCAACAAAAATTGCAATTTAATGCTAATTTATCTGATTATAATGGGCTTAATATTAGTTGTTATGGAGCAAATAATGGATATATTCATACAACCCCGATTGGAGGAAATATGGGTTCATATAATGGGTACTGGTTTTCAGTTAATGATGGCAATTGGTTGAAATATGATCAAACAAAAAAATATTTCGAGTTTGATTCGCTCAAAGCTGGTTTGTTTAAGATTAGTATAAAAGATGCAAGAGAATGTATTTTTAATGATACTTTTAAATTAACCCAAGCTGATAATAGTATTAATATTGAATTGAAGAATAAGCAAAATAATTTATGTGCTGATTCTTCAAAAGGTTTTTTTGAAATAATCACCACCAACTCAATTCATCCTGTATTATATAGTATTGATAGTGGTATTACTTTTCAGCAATCAAATATTTTTGAAAAGCTGTTTTCTAAAAAATATCAAATTAAAACACTGGATGCTAATGGTTGTAGTAAAAACAAGCTAGACAGTATTATTGATTTAAATGGTCCAATTAAACTATCTACAAAAGTTCAACCGATTTTATGTTATGGTTCCAATTCAGGTGCTATTATTGCTTTAGTAGAAGGTGGCTCAAAACCATATAAAGTTTCATGGCTTGATTCTTCAATAAAATCCATTACTGATACCGCTAAATTTTTGAGTGCAGGGATGTATCATTTAATGGCTTCAGATCAGTTTGGTTGTGCTTCTCTGGTAGAATCTGTAAAATTAGACAATCCGAATGAACTAATAATAAATTCAATTGAGGTTCCGGAAATTGTTTGTTTTGAAGATAGTGTTATACCCAAAATAAACACAATTGGAGGTATTGGCAAATATCATTATTGGTATAAAAGTATTTATTTAAATGATTGGTTACCGCTGTTCATGGAGTCTAATGTTGAAGTAAACACAAAATTAGCAGCTGGTACTTATCAAATAAAAGTTATAGATGATAATAATTGTAGCTACTTATACCCATCAATTATTACTATTCAAACTCCTGATAAGCCATTAGTTTTTAATTTATCTGCGAAAAAATATAATTCATATAATGTTTCTTGTTTTGGTAACAATAATGGTCAAATTATAACTACCGCATCTGGTGGAAACGGAGGTAAGTATAGTGGTTATTATTATTCATTAAATGGTATTTTATTTGACACTATTGGTATATTTAATGATTTATACTCCGGCACTTATTCCATAACTGTTAAAGATGGTAGAGGATGTGTTGTTAAAAAAACAATTGATTTAGTTCAGCCCGATGCTACTATGTTTTTGGATACAATAGCTGTAGTTCATAATAATTGCTTTAATGGCAAACAAGGTAGTGTAAGCCTAACTACAAAATATGGAATGCCTCCATATTCCTATAATGTTAATAACAATGAATTTCAGTCTGATACTGTTTTTAATCAACTTTCTTCCGGAAATAATTTATTTAAAGTCCGTGATGCAAATGGCTGTGGTCAAGTTTTATCCGTCGCTATCAATAATTTATTACCCAAAATTACCATGGAGATAAAATCCACTGATAATCTTTGTAATAGTCAACATCAGGGCGCTATAATTGTTAATGCTTTTGGAGGAAGTGGTAGTTATAAATATCATTGGTTAAACTTAAATAATTCATTATCCGCTAATATGGTTAACGACTTAAAGGCGGGAAAATATTATGTACAAGTTTCAGATAAGTTAGGCTGTTATTCAGACACTACGCTAATTCAGATTAAAGAGCCCGATTCTTTAAAAATCATACAAGCAATTGCTGCAGATCCTATTTGTTTTAATGATAGTGTTACCGCTGTTGTATCTACGGTTGGCGGGAATAGTCAATATCATTATTTATACAGGAAACATGATACTCAAAATTGGCACACATTTTATCCTGATTTAATCAACCAATCTCCCACTAAATTTTCAGCTGGTAGGTATCATCTTAAAGTTTTAGATGCTAATAACTGTGAAAGTACCATTTTTGATAGTCTGGTTGTTGTTAATCCACCACAGCCCCTAAATGTTCAATATCAATTAAAAGATTATAATGGATTTAATGTTGCCTGTTATAATGCCCATAATGGTACTGTTGTTTTAAATGGTTCTGGAGGAAATGGTAGCATATACAAAAATTATTATTTTTCTTTAAATGGGACTGACTTCTCCAACAATAACATATTTAATAACCTTGCAGCTGGGATGTATCAGGTTAAAATTAAAGATGGGAGAGGTTGTGTGATTTCAAAGGATATTACTTTGTCTCAACCTCCATATTACATTGAACCGGATACCTTGTTGTTAACGCACAATCAATGTATTAAAGGAAATAAGGGCGAAATATATTTTACCGCTAAAAATGGAGTGGCTCCTTATTTGTATGCATTAAATGATGATAAAAATTATCAATCCTTCGGCTCTTTTAATAATTTATTTTCTTCACAATATAATTTATTTATAAAAGACAAAAATGGCTGTTCTCAAACAGTTAAAGTAACTATAAAAGATGTAAATCAACCTTTGTTAAGCAATTCGTTAATTCAAAACGTTAGTTGTTTTGGTCAGAATGATGGTAAAATCAATTTGGCACCAAGTGGAGGTGTTCCGCCGTATACATTTAATTGGCTGGCACCCATCAATAATTCATCTAATCAATTAACAGGGTTAAAACCCTCAACATATGCTGTATGGATAACCGACAGTCAAAATTGTTTATTCAAAGATAGTTTTGTAGTAACCCAACCTGCTGCTTCTTTATCTTCTTCTATTTATACAAAGCCTGTTTGTACAAATAACCCCTTTGGTATTATTTCATTTAACCCAATAGGCGGTACCTCTCCATATAAATATTCAATTGATAAGGGGATTACTTGGAATGCAGTTGCTGTATTTGATCACGTTAAAGTGGGGAATTATCCTTTATCAGTTCGTGATGTAAATGGATGTTTATGGGATAGTAGCACCTATGTTATAAATAATTCAATCTACCCTGCCGTTAATTTCTTAATTAGTACGGATCAGCAAGCAAAAGATACTTTATTGGTTAAAGAAATTTGTATTCCGAAAGCAGATTCAATTCGCTGGATATTTGACTCAAGAGCAATAGTTGCTAAAGAGGATCCACTCGCACCCATTCTCCAATTTAATAATTCCGGAGCTTTTTACATTGGAATGAAAGCATGGTATAAAGGATGTGACTTTAATGAAAATAAATTTGTTAATATTCAACCAGAATCATCATTGGTTAATTATGGGAAAGGTATTGATCAATTGATTGCCTCTCCTAATCCTAATAATGGGGTCTTCAATTTAAGGATTAAATTATTCAAACCTCAAAGAATACATGCTACTATTTATGACTTGTCAGGGAAATTATTATGGAATAAGAAATGGCAAAATACTGATCAAGTTCAAGAGCAAGTTAATATTTCAAATCTGTTGAATACGGGTATACTTTTATTAAAAGTAATCACAGAGGAAGATGCAAGAGATGTTCAATTAATTATTGCAAAATAATGCATCCGTTTTTATTTGGTTACCTTCCTTACTGGCATTCAATATAAAAATTGAATGCCAGTAAGATTGTATATTTATTTATCGGGTTATTTAAAACTAATAGAGTAGATATGGTTGTATGATTTTTTCCCAACTATTTCTGGCTGTAGTTATGGTGATTTTTTGAAGAAAGTTGGCAAAAGGCAATTCAAAAAAAGCTTCACTATTCAACATGCCGGTTAATTTATCTAAATGATTGGCACCCGTTGCGTTTACATTGGTTTTGTAAACATCCCATGCAAAATAATTGGGGTGCATATCTTTAATTAACTTCAATAAAATCAGTCCAAAAAATACCGGTTTAAATGCTTCAGGGTCTTTTACTTCAAACCGCATACCCTTGCATTTTTCTCCTTTAAAATGATAGGCAGTGGGCGTGTATTGAACAGCCGTTGCCTTTATATCTCCATCCATCAAATTATTAATGGTAGCGCATAATGTGGTGTTGTTTAACCAGGGTGCACCAATTTGTTGAAAAGCAAATCCCGTTCCCCTGCCTTCATTTAAATTGGTGGCCTCTAAAAAGCATAACCCAGGATACATCAACATCGATTGAAAGCTTTGTATGGCGGGTGATGTTGCAACGAATGGTGTTCCCCAATCGGGTTGAAACAATGTTCTATCCCAGTCCTTGCACAATATAATGGCTAAATCTGCCTGTATATTTTGTTGCGCATTAAAATATTGAGCCAGTTCACCTAATGTACAACTATGCCTAACAGGCATATCCCATCTGCCTATAAATGAGGCACAGGCCTCCGCTAAAAAAGGCCCTTCTGCAAGTGTTAAATTTCCGGAAATTGGGTTGGGCCTGTCTAATACTATTATTTTCTTTTTCCATCGTGCAGATGCTTCCATGGCATAACTAAGTGTCCATAAATAGGTGTAAAAGCGCACGCCCGTATCCGGCACATCAAACAACAACAAGTCAATATTCGCTAAATCATCTTGGTCTGGAGCCAGTTTACTGCCGTATAAACTTACAATGGGTAATTGAGTTAAAGTATCTATCCCGTCTGCAATAGCAACCCCATCAGCTCCAGCTACATCTAATCCATGTTCTGGAGAAAACAAAGTAACTAAATTAAATCCGGCATCTTGCAATGCTTTTCTGGATTGCACTCCGTGGCATGTTCTTGCCGCTTCATTGGTAATTAATCCAATCCTTTGCTTTTTCCATATTGGCGCACTTGCCAACAATTCATCTATCCCAAATCTTACCGCCATATTGCTAGTTTGTATCTCTATCAAATCCCATTCTGTCCTTTATTTGCTCCACTACATTAAATATAATCGGACATCTGTCGTAATGCATAAAAGTAGTAAACAACCTCCTCTTAAAATTAGGCAAGTGTAGGGCTGGAAATTCTTTACACCCTTCAAATCGATATTCGTAAACCGTACATTTATTATCCGATAAAAAATGGCAGGGCATCCGGTTCATAATCATCATGCCATTACTGCCTTTTTCTAAATATTGCGCATCAAACTCCTTTCTCGACTGATTTAAATGTGCCGATAGCGCATCCGCCTCCGCATCATTGATACAAACCATTAAACTCTTACAGCAATTACCACAGGTTACACAACTTATTGTTGGACTAACCATCGCATCTAACTCTCGAACCAATTCATCTACTTCTTCCGACACCGCATTGCCCAGAAATTCCTTAAACCGATCATTCTCTCGTTCTTTCAGTTTAGAAAATTCATTAATGTGTTTCAGGTCGGTAATGGGTGTAAAACTGCTCATATTGCTGCCAAAGGTAGTCACTGTGCCATAAATTCCACAAAAAACTGTTATTTATCCACATAAATCGCCAATTTGTAGAAAAGAAAAATTGGGCTACGATTTGAGGGACTTAGATTTGCCGTTGGCAAAAATGATATTCAAAAATTGAGTTATGGCAGAAGTTAAGAAAGCGGTTCAGTATGATGAGGATTCGATACGATCACTCGATTGGCGGGAACATATCCGCCTCAGACCCGGTATGTATATCGGTAAATTGGGCGACGGTTCCGCTGCTGATGATGGTATTTATGTGTTGATCAAAGAAGTGATCGACAACTGTATTGATGAATACACCATGGGATATGGTAAGCAGGTTGATTTATCTATTGAAGACAAAAGAGTAACCGTGCGCGATTATGGTCGCGGTATTCCCTTAGGTAAAGTGGTAGATGTGGTAAGCAAAATCAATACCGGTGCTAAATACGATAGCAAAGCTTTCCAAAAAAGTGTAGGGTTAAATGGTGTGGGTACTAAAGCCGTAAATGCCCTAAGCGATTACTTTATCGTTACTGCATATAGGGAAGGCAAAGCCAAAACTGCTGAATTTGAAAAAGGTATTCTTATAAAGGAACACAAAGAAGTAAAAACAGATGAACCAAATGGTACGCTGGTTTCTTTTACTCCCGATGAAAGCGTGTTTCGCAATTTTCATTACATATATGAATACCTCGAAAATCAATTGTGGAACTATTGCTACCTCAACGCAGGTTTAACGATTAATTTCAACAATAAAAAATACCTAAGTAAAAATGGTCTCTTAGATCTCTTGCAAAGGAAAACCAATCCCGATGAACTTCGTTATCCTATCATTCATTTAAAAGGGGAAGACATTGAAGTGGCGCTCTCTCATAACAATGATTATGGGGAAGATATTTTCTCTTTTGTAAATGGTCAGTATACCACTCAAGGGGGTACGCATCAGCAAGCTTTTAGAGAAGCTTATGTTAAAGTTATCAGAGATTATTTCAAGAAAGATTACGACGCTGCGGATGTACGTACAAGTATTGTTGCAGCTGTTTCTGTAAGAGTACAAGAGCCCGTTTTTGAAAGCCAGACTAAAACAAAATTAGGCTCTCAAATTGTGTATGATGGTGGGCCTAGTATGAAAAATTTCGTGTTAGAATTCTTAGCTAAAGAACTCGATAATTTTCTACATAGAAATGCCCCTACTGCCGATGCTCTAAAGAAAAGAATTGAACAAAGTGAACGTGAGAGAAAAGAATTGGCAGGCATTAAAAAATTAGCCAATGAACGTGCTAAAAAAGCCAATTTACATAATAAAAAACTAAGAGATTGCAGAGTACATTTAAATGATGAACTGCCTGTAAAAAACAAAGAATCTTATATCGCTACGCAAAATAATACCACCATCTTTATTACAGAAGGAGATAGTGCCAGTGGAAGTATTACTAAATCAAGAAATGTTGATACACAAGCTGTATTTAGTTTGCGTGGTAAACCGCTCAACTCATTCGGAGAAACCAAAAAAGTGGTTTACCAAAATGAAGAATTTAATTTATTACAACATGCGTTGAATATTGAAGATGGCCTCGAAGGCTTGCGCTACAACAATATTGTAATTGCAACCGATGCCGATGTAGACGGTATGCATATTCGATTATTGTTGATGACCTTCTTCTTGCAATTCTTCCCGGATTTAGTTAAAAAAGGACATGTTTATATTTTAGAAACACCATTGTTTCGCGTAAGAAATAAACAGGAAACTATTTATTGTTATGATGAATCAGAAAAACAAACTGCGGTTAAAAAACTAGGTAATAAACCCGAGATCACCCGCTTTAAAGGATTGGGTGAAATTTCACCGACCGAGTTTGGCAGATTCATTGGTCAGGATATTCGTTTACAACCGGTTATCCTCGAACAAGGTGACCATATCCAAGATTTACTTGAATACTATATGGGTAAAAATACCATGGAGCGACAAGAATTCATCATCAATAACTTAAAAGTTGAGTTGGATTTAGTAGAGAATTAGTAATTAAAAATGTAAAGTAAAATGATTCATATAGTTTTTGATTCAGCTAATGTGCCTGTATTACAGCAAGCACTTGATATGGATGAACAGCTTCAGGGCGATATTTTTGAAATTAAAGATGACTTTGCCGTTGGACCTGTCGACAATATCTATTCTACTGAAGGGTACCAGTTACGAAGAGATTGGTGGAAAGAGGTATTAATGCACTCCCCTTACGAAGATCAATTAGATATTGTAGACGATAAATTAACCGTTCACCAATTGTTACAAAAATTGTCGGAAGACAATGCAGAAGAAGTTTGGATTTGGATGGGACAAAACGCCCATGATG
>JBIIAP010000192.1:0-5183 GCA_044239855.1 Sediminibacterium sp.
ATTATTATTAGATGGTGACTTTTTAATGAGTAGCCTCGTTAATTCAATCAAAGCTGCCGTTCCACTTGCATTGTCATCTGCACCATTGTGTACTGCGTTAAACGTGTCTAACGCGTTTTTATCTTCTCCAAAACCTAAATGATCAAAATGCGCACCCAGTATAACGGTATGGGCAGCATTGTTATTGATGTATCCAACTACATTTCTCGCAATTCTCGACTTATTACTCATCCCCACATTTAGTTCTACAGGAATGGTTGCAGTAAAATCAGGTAAATATTTTTTTAACCCTTTTTGCGTTAAGTACACTACCGGAATAGCTAAATTAGGGGTTTTGTCGTTTTTATTAAATTGCACATTATCTATCGCATTGGAGCTGTTATACAAAAACAAAGCGGTGGATTTTTTGCTAGCGGCTTTGATTGCTTCATTTTTAATGGCCTCTTCCATATCAAAATGTGGATTGGTTTTGTTTTCTTCCAACAAGTCGGCCACATCTTTAAACCAGGGCTGGTTAAATTCGTTTAAAGCCACGGCAGGCTTACCTTTAATCGATTTGGTAGCACTAAAAGCCAATGGAAAATAATCTTCATTAAGTTGCAATGTTTTTCCATCAATTTTTAAAAATGTGGCGGCATCTATTTGTTTGCCTTCATTGATTTCAAATTCCTGAATATACCCACCCTTATTTCCCTTAGGTACTAAACCTAGTCTTTTATATTGATCAATAATATATTCCATCGCCATCACCTCTCCTTTAGTGCCTGCCCTACGGCCTTCTAAAGCATCGTCTGCCAAAAAGCTCACATGCTTCTGTAAATTTGCAACCATCACCAAGTTTTCTTTTTCTTCTGCTTTACGCAGTTTGCGCTTTGATTGAGCGGAAATAATAAAAGGTACAAAAAGCAAAAGGGCAGTTAATTTTTGCATAATCTTCATTTAAACTACAAAAGTAAGGTAGAAAGTATATTCTCTTCCCAATCTCGTAACCTAAACATATTTGTACCCCCTACTTTTGTGCCATTGGCAGCAGCAAAATTTCATATTGCACTAGTAGGTAACCCAAATAGCGGAAAGACTTCGTTGTTTAATGCCCTTACGGGGCTGAATCAAAAAGTAGGTAATTTTCCGGGTGTTACTGTTGATAAGAAGATTGGGTTTTTCTCTGTTGAAGAAAACAACGATGCGGAACTGATTGATTTGCCCGGCACTTATAGTCTTTACCCCCGCAGAACTGATGAAAGAGTTGCCTACAAAGTACTAATGGGGGCCGATGAAGAAGTACAGCCCGATATGGTTTTGCTGGTGGCGGATGCCAGCAACTTAAAAAGAAACTTACTTTTCTGCAGTCAGATAATTGACCTGAAAATTCCTGTGTTATTAGCGCTTACCATGAATGATTTGGCTGCTAAAAAGGGAATTAAAATAGATATTGAAGGATTACAAGCCGAATTAGGTATTCCGGTGGTTGCGGTTAATCCTAGAAAAAATAAAGGTTTAAGCGAGTTAAAAAAAGCAATTCTGGCGCTCACTTTAACCAGCAGAGAAATTTGCAGCCAGGTAGTTGATTTTATTGATGTGGGTGAACTAGCACCTAATGCTATTGAAGAGGTGAGGGACTTATTACCTGAGTTAAGTAAATATGCAGCTTTGCACCATCTGATTAATTATGAAGATATAGCTGCCACCAGTAATCATAATAAAATACAAGCAATAGTTGCAAGCAATCATTTCAATGCTACTAAAACACAAGCAGAAGAAATTATGCAACGCTACAGACATATTCGGCAAATTATGTTGCATAATGTGGTTGAGCCCGGGCCATTAGATAAAAAAATGTTCAGCGACAAACTAGATAATGTATTGTTACACCGCATTTGGGGTAACGTTATTTTAATTACCGTGCTGTTTTTATTATTTCAGAGTGTATTTCTATTGTCGAAATTTCCAATGGATGGCATTGAATGGTGTTTTACAAAGGCCAGCAGCTGGCTTTCTGCACAATTGGCCGAAGGTTGGTGGAGCGATTTGTTGATCAATGGAATTGTTGCCGGACTGGGTGGTATCATGGTTTTTATTCCACAAATAATGATTTTATTCGGCATTATAACCATGCTGGAAGACAGTGGCTATATGGCTCGTATCGGATTCTTAAGTGATCGGCTCATGCGTAAAGCTGGTTTAAATGGTAAAAGCGTAATGCCCATGATCAGCAGTTTTGCCTGCGCTGTTCCGGCCATTTTAAGCGCCCGTAATATTGAGAATAAGAAAGAACGCCTTTTAACCATACTGGTAACGCCTTTAATGAGTTGTAGTGCACGCTTGCCGGTATATACCATTTTAATTGCGCTGGTAATTGATGATCGTTATTATTTTGGTTTTTTGAGTTTACAAGGACTGGTTATGATGGGTCTTTACTTTCTGGGTACCTTTATGGCACTGTTGATGAGCTTTATATTTAAATGGTTTATTACGATTAAAGAGAAAAGTTTTTTTATACTTGAATTGCCTATTTACCGTGCGCCGCGTTGGAAAAATGTTGCCATAACCATGGTAGAAAAAGCGCGCATATTTGTTACCGATGCCGGTAAGATTATTATGATCATCAGTTTAATACTTTGGTTTCTTAGTTCCTACGGACCCGGTAATCAAATTAAACAGGTAGAAGAACAATACCATACCCTGATTAAATTAGCACCGCAACATACAGATTCTTTACATCGCCAGATGCTTGCAGAGAAATTGAACCAATCTTATGCAGGAAAATTAGGAAAAGCGATGGAACCAGTTATTGCACCGCTGGGGTACGACTGGAAAATTGGCATTGCATTAATTACTTCCTTTGCTGCCAGAGAAGTTTTTGTAGGTACCATGGCTACCTTATACAGTGTAGAAGAAGATGATAATCAATCGCTGAGAGAAAAAATGCAATCTGCCACCCATCCGGATGGTTCTAAGATATATACGTTGCCAGCGGCTTTATCGCTGATGGTTTTTTATGTATTAGCCATGCAATGCATGAGTACATTGGCAGCTACTAAACGTGAAACCAAGTCGTGGAAATGGCCCTTGTTTCAACTTACCTACATGACGATATTGGCTTACGGTATGAGCTTTTTAGTGTACCAGTTGTTTAGCTGATATACTTTTTGTGCAAGTAGTTGACTTACACAAAAAGTATATAGGATCCTCCAACTAAATTGAATCCCAGGCTTCTAAGATTTCTTCTGTATGATTTTTAGTGTTGGGCTTATCAATGATCTTTTTGATAATACCAGCCTCATCAATTAAAAATGTAGTACGAGTGGTGCCCATATAGGTTCTACCCATAAACTTTTTCTCGCCCCATAAATTGTATTTATCTACAATTTTCTTGTCTTCATCAGAAACTAAAGGAAAGGGTAATTCATATTTCTGTTCGAACTTTTTATGGCTTGCAACACCATCCACGCTAACACCCACTACCTGAAACCCCTTTTTAATTAAAGCACTGTAATTGTCTTTTAAATTACAAGCTTGTGCCGTACATCCCGGAGTATCATCTTTCGGGTAAAAATATAAAATGACCTTTTGTCCTTTAAAATCTGCCAAAGAAATGGGTTTACCATTTTGATCTGTCGCCTTAAATGCCGGCGCTTTACTTCCTTCTTTTAATACTGCCATGTTGTTTTTTTTGTTTAATACACCCTGTTTGGCGGTTATTCTATAATTTTTAACCGGCTATTTGCCGTTCGCGCCTTACATTTGTGCAATTTATTCAAATATCATGCCCAAAGATCTGTCAATTCAATCTGTTCTCATCATAGGATCCGGTCCAATTATCATCGGACAAGCCTGTGAATTCGATTATTCCGGCTCTCAAGCCGCTAGAAGCTTAAGAGAAGAGGGGATAAAAGTAATACTTATCAATAGTAATCCGGCAACAATTATGACGGATCCAATGATGGCAGACAAAGTTTATTTACTGCCATTAACGGCTGAAAGTATTGAACAAATACTCTCAGAGAACCAAATTGATGCTGTTTTGCCTACTATGGGCGGACAAACTGCCCTTAATCTCTGCAAGGAAGTGGATGAATTGGGTATCTGGGAAAAATACAATTGCCGATTGATTGGGGTAGATGTAGCGGCCATCGATACCGCTGAAGACCGAGAGAAATTTCGTCAGTTAATGGTAAAAATTGGCATGGCAGTAGCCCCGAGCCGTGTTGCTAACAGCTTTTTAGAAGGTAAAGAATTTGCCCAACAAATTGGATTTCCACTGGTAATCAGACCCTCATTTACTTTAGGCGGAACCGGTGGTGGCTTTGTGCATACTAAAGATGATTTAGATGCAGCACTGGATAGAGGATTAAAAGCCTCTCCTATCCATGAAGTATTGGTGGAAAAAGCAGTACTGGGCTGGAAAGAATATGAATTGGAACTTTTAAGAGATTGCAATGATAATGTGGTAATTATCTGTACGGTAGAAAACTTAGACCCCATGGGTGTGCATACCGGTGATTCTATTACGGTTGCACCTGCCATGACATTAAGCGATACCGCTTTTCAGGAAATGCGTAACAAAGCCATTTTAATGATGCGCTCTTTAGGCA
Organism: Sediminibacterium sp.; assembly: GCA_044239855.1. GTDB lineage: Bacteria > Bacteroidota > Bacteroidia > Chitinophagales > Chitinophagaceae > Sediminibacterium. The sequence continues at coordinate 4,596 of JBIIAP010000192.1, forward strand.
ATTTTACCGGTGGCTGTAATGTACAGTTTGCCCTGAATCCTGAAACGGAAGAACTGATTGCCGTAGAAATTAACCCGAGAGTAAGTCGCTCATCGGCTTTGGCATCTAAAGCTACCGGCTACCCAATTGCCAAAATTGCTGCAAAGCTAGCCATAGGATATAGTTTAGATGAGCTAAAGAATCAAATTACTAAAACGACTTCGGCTTATTTTGAGCCTGCTTTAGACTATGTTATAGTAAAAGTTCCACGCTGGAATTTCGATAAATTTAAGGGGGCGAATGATACACTTGGTTTACAAATGAAGAGTGTAGGTGAAGTAATGGCAATTGGCAGAAGCTTTAAAGAAGCTTTACAAAAAGCTTGTCAGAGTTTAGAAAATGGCGCTGTTGGTTTAGGCTACTATGGTAAAAGCTTAATGAAAAGCGATGAGCTGGTAGAATATATTAAAACACCGAAATGGGACCGTATTTTCCGAATTAAAGATGCATTAATGCAGGGTTCTACGGTAAAATCAATTGCCCAGGCTACCGGAATAGACCGATGGTTCTTATACCAAATTCAGGATATCTGCAATATGGAAAAAGAAA
>JBIIAP010000193.1:0-5160 GCA_044239855.1 Sediminibacterium sp.
ATGCTGGGCTAGATAAGGATTCGAGCATTTGAACACCTGCGGCTATATATTTTTCTTTTTCTTTTCCAGTTGCATATTGCGCTAATTCCATCAATGCAGATGCAGTAATTGCTCCGGCAGAGGCATCGCGCTTTGCAATAGGCTGCTGACCGGCATCAAAATCCCAATAAGGAATTTTATCCGCAGGCAAATTGGGATGATCTAAATAAAACTGAGCAATATTTTTTGCCTGATCTAAATAAACCGTGTTTTTGGTAAATCGATACATCGCTGTAAAACCATATAAACCCCATGCTTGTCCGCGAGACCATGCAGAGGTATTAGCCGCTCCCTGATGGGTTGCTTTTCTTCTTACCGTTCCTTTTTCTAGATCAAAATCTACTACATGGTAAGAACTAAAATCCGGACGATAAAATTCTTTGATAGAGGTATTGCTGTGTATTGCGGCTATTTCTTTGTACAATGGATTGCCGCCTTGTGCACTCACCCAATTCATCATCTCTAAGTTCATCATGTTATCTATAATAACCGGACAATTAAAATAAACATTTTTATTCCATGATTGAATAGCTTTGATGGATGGTCGGTACCTGGTAGCCAACGACTCTGCCGAGCGAAATATAATTTGCTTATACTTTTCGTCTTTAAATAACCGATAGGCATTTCCAAAACTACAATACATCATAAATCCTAAATCATGATTACCGGTATAGGTTTGATTCGGCTCAATTACTTTTAATGCTCTTAAAGCCTCCTGCTTAATTTTTTCATTGTTGGTTTGCTCATAAATATAGAGTAGGGTACCAGGGTAAAAACCAGTACACCACCAGGTTATTTCATGTGATATAAGTTGATTGTTTTTAGCGTCAAACGTTTGTGGTAATTGATCGGCAGGCACTTTAGTCATCATTATTTGATATTGACTATCTGCCAATGCAAAATTTTCTGAAATGAGTTTGCTCATTTTGTTGTTGCGATCAGTTGATTGTGCGTAGCAAAAACTGTTAAAAGTAAAAGCTATCAGCGTTAATAGAAGTAAAAAACTATTTTTCATAAACAAAAAATTTTAATAAATTTTGAAGACTTAAATATACTGCAAATTTGATGACAAATGAAAGCTTTGGATTTTGTTGAATTTTAATTAGCTTTCAGCTAAATTAATTGCAATCTAAGCAACCATATACTTAGTGCGCATAGCAACCGAAATGTATATAAAGCTATATTTCATGACCCTTACATGCAAAAGTTCAATGATGAAAAATATATCCATGCCACGTATTTTAGTGATCATCTGTTGTGTATTTACAACACAAATAAACGCGCAAACCAGCGACTTCTTCCAACTTAACAAAGACAGTACCCAATTTACACTTACTGTTAAAGGAGCCAATACTTTAGCCGCATTGCCAATCAAGTGTATTTTACAGCAATACCCCAACAAAATTAATCATACTGCGGTGAGCGATAGCGACCAGGTACTAACGCCCATACAGCAGCACCCCAGTTTTTACGGATGTTTTGATTGGCATAGCAGCGTGCATGGTCATTGGCTTTTAGTTAAGTTAATTAAAAATTTCCCGGAATTAAAACTGCAATCCGAAATCAGAAAAATATTGTCTACTACCATTACAAGCAGTAATATTCAACAAGAAACCAATTATTTCAATTCTGCTTTAACCAAAAGTTTTGAGCGAACCTATGGTTGGGCCTGGTTGTTAAAATTACAGGAAGAGTTATTAACCTGGAACGATGCAGATGCTGTTAAATGGCGCACAACGCTTCAACCCTTATGCGATACCGTAATAAAATTATGGAGAGGATTTTTACCTAAACAAACGTATCCTTATAGAACCGGCGTACATGGTAATACTGCATTTGGATTGAGTTTTGCTTTAGATTACGCCCGGGCAACCAATAACACCGTATTTGAAAAAGAATTGGTTCAAACAGCTAAAAAGCTTTATTTAAATGATAAAGCAGCACCTACTGTTTGGGAACCGGACGGATCTGATTTTTTCTCCCCATCATTAATGGAAGCAGATTTAATGCGAAGAATCTTGGATAAACCAAATTACGTAAAATGGTTCAATGGTTGGCTGTCCAATAAATCACTACAACACCTAACTATATTGCCCAATGTATCTGACAGAAACGATTTTCAAATTGTACATTTAGATGGATTGTGTTTCAGCAGAAGTTGGTGCATGAGAGGCATAGCAAAACAATTACCGTTATCAGATAAAAGAAGATCCATGTTATTGCGTTCTTCTGTTCAACATTTAAATCAAAGCTTATCTAATCTTTCTAAAGGCAACTACGGCGGTGAACACTGGTTGGGAAGTTTTGCATTGTATGCAATTGATTAATTTATAGATTTAATGCTCGGCAGAATCGCAAAGAAATGAATACTGCCGAGCATTGAAAACTTACATACCAACTATTTGAATTACCTTAATTCGGTAACCATTTAAAGAAACCTGCACACTGTACACCCCTTTATTTAAATTCAAATTAATAGGAATTCGAACCAGCGCCTCGTTGAATATAAATTTATTGAATGTCCATTTAGGATTGCCAAGGGCATCCACTATAACTATTTTAGCATAACCACTGTAACGATTATTTAACTTAAATTGTAAAAAGAATAATCCAGTGGTAGGATTTGGATATGCGGATAAACTAAAGTCACGGTCTAACAAAATTGCCGGATCATATTGTACAGTATAAGTAGGTGATTTAGACCAACATAATTTATTACTACTGGTTTCTACTTTATATAACCCCTTTGTTTTAATTGCTAATGAATTTTGTGTTTCATTGCTTAATACATTATTGTTTAGATACCATCTGTAGTAAACTGATTGAGAACTGATCAAGTTATCTCCTATGCGAATGATGGAAGGTGTTTCTGGTAACAATGATTCCCTTACATTAATCGACTTCGACATGTCAGATAAACAACCCTCGCCATTTTTAAATTGTACGGCAAAACTTCCTCCGTATTTTGTTGCATAGTTTTGTTGAGTGGCACTGTCTATCATTTTATTATTTACATACCACTGATTACCAGATGTGGCACTACTCATTAGTACAGTAGAGTCTCCGGTGCAAATAACAAAACCTTTGATTGAACTAATGGTTGGTGCTACTGGTATTGCTTTAATTCTTACTGAAATAGCAGCAGCAGTATCTGAGATACAACTATTACTATCTGTATAACTTACAGTATATAAACCCGTTTGATAAGCAGTATAAGCACTATCCGCAGTGTTTACAATTGGTATTCCATTTTTATACCAATGATTCTCCACAACTGAATTTATTTTATTGATTAATTGAACATTTCCACCATTACAGAAAACAGTATCTCCTTTAAAACTAATTACAGGCTTTTTTGGGTTGGCTAATACGGTGAGTTCATTAATCGATGTGTCGAAACATCCATAATTGTTGATTGCATAAAGGGTAGGTTTAAAACTTCCTGTTCTGGTGTAAACTTTTGTAGTGTTTTCATTTTTCGATGAAGTACTATCACCAAAATTCCACCAATAAGTAGCATTACCTAAAGCATTGGTACTGGTATTATTTAGTTCAAAATTATTATTACCAATACACTGCACTTTGCTATTTACGGTAAATGATGCTGTAAGAGCAGCAACATCAATATTTACACTTTTAGTTAGGGTATTGTTGCTTAACTGTGTAGTTGTTTCATAATTGGTTGTTGCTGTAGGATTAACTTTGATAACAGTTACACTATCTCCCGTAGACCAACGCAATGGCGTATTTTCATTGGTAACAGCTGCTAATAAAATTGGACTGGCCTTACAAATTACCGTATCTATTGCTTTTCGCAAGTTAATTGTACTGATTTTTGGTTGTACGGTTGGGTAAACAGAGCCATCACCTAATTGACCCAGATTGTTACTTCCCCATACCCACAAACTGCCATCTTTTTTTAAAGCTAGATTGTGAAAATTACCACATTGCACAGATAACCAATCATTACTAGTACCAACTTTTACTGGTGTATTTTGATTAATAATATTTCCATTACCTAGCTGACCAAAATTATTGTATCCCCAAGCCCATAAACTGCCCTCTTTAGTTATTGCAGAGCTATGCGAATAGCCTGCAGAAATGGTAGCCCAATTGTTATTAATACCAATTTGCGTGGGAGTATTTTTAGAAGTAGTATTTCCAATACCCAATTGTCCAAATCCATTCGAACCCCATCCCCAAATTGTACCATCATTTTTAAGTGCAATATTATGATTACCACCTGCTGCTATTTGTAACCAATTACTATCTGTTCCAATACGGGTTGGTACTAATTTCATGGTTTGTGTGCCATCACCTAACTGAAATTGTCCATTATGACCCCAAGCCCATAAACTGCCATTGGTTTTTAACGCAATGGTGTGAAAATAACCACCAGTAACTGTTTGCCAGGTTTTATCGATACCTATTTGAGTAGGCGTGTTTTTATTTTGTAGCGAACTATCTCCAAGTTGGCCTGCTCCATTACTTCCCCAAGCCCATAAGCTGCCATCTTTTTTAATGGCCAGTGAATGGTTGCTACCTGCATATATATGAATCCAATCATTTGCAATTCCTATTTGCTTTGGTAACCTGCTGTCTATATTACTTCCATCTCCTAACTGACCATAATTATTGGTGCCCCAAGCCCATAACGTTCCATCATTTTTAATAGCAATGGTGTGAAAACTTCCACCACTAATCTTCCTCCAGACATTATTCGAATTTATTAGCTGCGGTATATTTTTATTAATGGTTGTACTATCTCCCAGTTGCCCACCAATATTAACTCCCCAACTAAATGCACTTCCATTTTTGTTGATTGCTAAACTGTGGTTAATACCAGCAGCAGCCATCAACCAATTATTACTATTGCCTATTCGTAATGGCTGTAGCTTATAAGGGTTAGGGTCATTGCCTATCAATAAATCAGCATTAAAGCCCCAAGCCCAAAAGGAACCATTGTTTTTTTGTGCAATCGTGTATGTCGATCCAACGTAAACCGATGTCCAATCTTTTTCTATCCCAATTGGTACCGGGCTTGTTTTATTAGTCAACGTCCCATCTCCCAATTGGCCACTAGCATTATATCCCCAACTCCAAATACTGCCATCTCTTTTA
>JBIIAP010000341.1:0-5155 GCA_044239855.1 Sediminibacterium sp.
ACAACCATCTCCATCAGCATCTACGTCGATACGGTTCGGAAGGCCATCTCCATCAGTATCTAAATCAACACAAGTGTAACCAATTCCATAAGAGGTTAATTTGAAATTGCTATAAGTTTTGGTAGAGCTTCCCGAACTAATTGCCAGGTTGTAATCGGTAGCTTTTGCCTTAACTCTGTATATCTGTACACCACCTTTTTTAACAGTTAATACGCCGGAGCTGTTGATATCAATCTCCATTTTCTCTCCACTCGTAAATGTTTTACTGAAGTTCCATGCTCCAGGCATATAGCCGTAAGCATTACTCGTGTGTTGGTATATTTTATACGAACCATCGTTCCAGTTAGTAATAGTTTTAGCATTACCCACCGGTAATAAACCAACCATTCCATACCCACTAGCGGTAGTTGTCCACTCCATATGTATGGGCAATTTAAAGCTCTGGTTAGAGTATTTAGTAGCCCAGCTACCATTATAGGTTGTAAAGGAAGTATTGTTCGCAACAGTTACGGTACCATTACCGTTAAATGTAAGTCCGGTAAGCGGATTAGCAGGGAAGGTACAAGTACCTTGTTCATCAATATCCAACACCCCATCATTATCATCATCTAAGTCCACTGCATCAGTAATGCCATCTTCATCTGCATCCGCACACTTTACTGCTCCGGCATTTAGTGCAAAAGTATTGAAGATAGACGTGTATTTAATGATCCCATTATCCTTAACCGTCTCCAATGTATCCGCTAAACCATTCACCCCTACTGCACTGGTGAATTTAAAAGCAGAATCAATAGCGTTTTTGCTGGCGCCGGCTTCACGTGCATCCGGACATTTATCTCCATCGGAATCTAAATCTAAATAATTGGGTTTGCCGTCTGCATCCATGTCGTCGGTACAGGTTGGTTTAGCAAACAAGTTTTGGTTGTAGCCTGTAGCCAATCCAAAATATAAATTAGTAACGCCACTATAACCGGAAGTTCCGGCAACACCTAATAACCTGAAATATTTAAACTTATCAGAAGTAGCCAATGTATTGGTTACCGTGAAGGTTCCTGTTGTTGCCGTAGAAGCTACCGGAACAGACAAGTCTCTCCAACCCAACAGCGTATCACCTGCAGCTTGTAATTTAAATGTGCTATTGACATCCGTTGACAGTGCCCATGAAACTAAATCCAATGAAACACTGTTAATAGATATATATCCATTAGCAGCAAATCTGAATAGTTCTTTACCTACTAAGCTTTGCCCGTTGTTGAACGCAGAATAAGTAGTAGCGGCAGTTGGTCCCGCATCTATAGAATTACCAATTACATAAGAAGAATATTGAACCATCTGTGAACTTACTGTAGCCGGGCGACTCATTTCTGCAGCAGTAAAGAAACAAGTTGGTGATTCAAACGAGTTGATTACTCCATCGTTGTCTAAGTCTATATCCATGAAGTCAGCCACGCCATCACCATCAGTATCTTTACAGCCTTTGGCAGTACTATCTGAAGCAAAAGGAAAATAGAAAGAATTGTAATTGATGGTACCAGCGGTGGTTCCTTCGTATATATCTAACAAACCATTTTTATTGGCATCTGTACCTGTTGGTATTACCGTTGTGCTGGTAGCCGTTGTAGAACTACCCGACTCAATTGCGTCAGCACAACCATCTCCATCGGTATCTAAATCTTTAAGATTTAGTTTGCCATCTTTGTCGTTATCAACCGTACAGGTAGGCTTAGGAAAATAAGATGGGTTATAACTTGTTGAAGGTAAGAGTTGAACTTCGGCAATCGTATTCGTTGTTACAGATGCACTAACAGTACCGTACAAACGATATTTATAATAAGTATTGGCATTCTTGGTAACATTAATAGTTACATAGGTTGACACTGCAGTAGGTGCAGTGATAGAGTCGGTAAGATTTACCCAACTGTTACCAGTCCATCCTTGTAGTTGAATAGATTTAGCAGTGGTAGGCAAGAATGTAGTAGTAGTACCCAAAACAAATTGAAGCGCTGAAGCTTGCAATGGATACATAGGCGTTACTTCAAACAAAGTTTTTCTCCAATAATCAACTGCAGTAAATGCGTAAGTAGTGGCAGTAACATTGTCGTTCAAATTAGCTGCCACACCAGTAGAAGTTAAATCTGTAATTACCTTAAGTGGTACTGCAATCTCTGATGTGTTATAAAAACAAGTCAATGCTTCTGTTATATCTAATACACCATCATTGTCATCATCTATATCTCTCAAATCACCCACACCATCACCATCAAAATCACTGCAAGCAATTAATTGATTGCTGGTAGCAAATGGGGTATAATAGGAAGTATAATTAATTGTTCCGGCGGTGGTACTTTCATATACATCTAACAAACCATTGCCATTTGCATCAACTCCTGTAGGAGGTGCAGAAGTTCCAGTAGCCGTTTTAGAAGATCCGGCTTCAATGGCATCCGCACAACCATCTCCATCGGCATCTACATCCTGGTGGTTGTTTTTGGTATCTGCATCTAAATCTGCAATACAAGTAGGTTTAGCATACCCAGATGGTTCGTAATTAGCTGATGGCCAAAGCTTAATCTCCGCAATGGTGTTGGCAGTTACTGCAGAAGCAGCTGTAGCAGTTCCAAACAATCGGTACTTATAATACGTATTGAAGTTCTTGGTGAAATTAATCACTACCGTATTAACAGCTGCAACAGGTGCGGTGATAGAGTCAGTCAAATTAATCCAACTATACCCATTCCAACCCTGCACTTGTAAAGAATTCGCGGTAGTAGGTAAAAAAGTAGTAGCGGTTCCTAATACAAACTCCAAGCTCGAAGCTTGCAATGGGAATCTAGGCGTTACTTCTACTATCGTTCTTCTCCAATAATCCATTGCAGTAAAAGCGAAAGTAGTAGTATTGATATTGTCGTAAGTATTAGCTATAACACCTGTGGTAGACAATTCAGTTGTAACGGAGAGCGGAACAGCCAATTCAGCAGGCGTATAAAAACATGCAGGAGATTCTACCGCATCTAGAATGCCATCATTGTCATCGTCAATATCTTTCCAATCTTTTACACCATCGGAATCGGCATCGGTGCATGAACTAAGCGTTTTGCTGGTAGCCAGTGGTGTATAAAAAGAAGTGAAATTGATTGCTCCTGCAATAGTAGCATTTTCATAAACATCTAATAAGCCATTTTTATTGGTATCTGCGCCAGTAGGATAAACAGAAGTGCTGGTAGCTGTTATAGAACTACCGGCTTCAATTGCATCTGCACAACCATCGGCATCCACATCTAAATCAAGGTGATTTAATTTACCATCGCTGTCCGTATCTGTTGTACAAGTGGTTGGTTTTAAGTAAGCACTAGGGTTATAACTAGCCGGTAAATTAAAGTACATATTTTGTACGCCAACATATTGGGAGGTACCTGCTACACCTACTATTCTAAAGAATTTAAGCAAGTCATTAGGCGCCAAGGTATTGCTTACCACCAATGTTCCTGAAGTAATCGTAGAAGCAATTGGAGTAGAAAGATCTTTCCAAAAATAATTATCGGCAGAACCCTGTAGTTTGAAGGTACTCGTTGCATTTTGAGAAAACGACCAGGAATTCATATCAAAACTAACGCCTGTAATGGCCACATTTGCAATAGCAGTAAATTTAAACACTTCCTTCCCAATCCAATCAGAACCGTTTGTCAATCCTGTTTTGGTTGTCCAGTCATTGTCTATTGCACTAGCCACCACATTAGTAGAATACAAGCCTAATTCAGTACTGATACTGGTTGGTTTAGACATTTCCAAGGCAGTATAAAAACAGGTTGGAGACTCTATTGCATCTAAGGTTCCATCATTATCATCGTCAATATCTAATATATCATATACCCCATCTGCATCGGTATCTGTACATACTACCCTATTTGCATTAATTACATAATCATACAAATACAATCCTTTATATAAATTGCTTTCTGCTACTGTTTCCTGTGCATCAGCAAAACCGTTGGCACCATAAGGGCCGGCTACTATACCGGAGGTAGAAGTGGGTAAAATATAATCTTCAACGGCATCAAAGCAACCATCCCCATCCGCATCTAGATCCAGGTGATTAAATTTACCATCCCCATCCGTATCTGTTGCACAAGTAGTGATTTTTACAATAGTACTTGGATTATAGGAAGCGGGTAAATTAAAATACATGTTTTGCACGCCAACATATTGGGAGGTACCAGCTACCCCAATAAACCTAAAAAGTTTAAATCGATCATTAGGTGCTAAAGTATTATTAACAACCACTAAACCCGATGTTACAGTTGAAGCCAAAGGAGTGGAAAGATCTTTCCATAAAAACCCGTCTGAAGATCCCTGTAATTTAAATGTGCTGGTAGCATTTTGAGAAAATGACCATCCGCCCATATCACAAGTTACACCGGTAATGGTGGTGAATGTATGAGAGGTAAACTTAAATATCTCCTTGCCTACCCAGTTGGAATTATTTGCCAATCCGGACTTAGAAGCCGGATCATTATCTATGGCACTGGCTACCACATTGGTTGAATATAAACCTAATTCGGTAGTAATAGAAGTAGGTTTAGCCATTTCCAATGCAGTGTAAAAACAAGCCGGTGATTCTACTGCATCAAAGATCCCATCATTATCATCATCTATATCTTTAATGTCATTTACACCATCTCCATCTGAATCCTTGCAAATATCTCTGGTGGCATTGGTAGCATAATCGTAGTAATAATTTCTTTTATAGAAACCAGTATCTGTAGTGATCTCCAGTGAATCTATCAACCCATTTGTACCAACAACTCCACCCAAAATACCCGTGGTAGAACTCGTTAGCACTTCTGCTTCTACTGCATCATAACAGCCATCTCCATCGGAGTCTACATCCTGATTATTGGGCTTACCATCACCATCCGTATCAGTAGCAGTACAAGGGGTTATAGGAAAAATACTTCTGCCCAATCCAGCAGGACGATCTAAAGCAATATTAAAAATACCACCATAACTACAAGTGCCACTTACCCCTATTAACCTGAAATATTTAAACTTGGTAGTGGGTGCTAACGTATTACTAACGGTAAAAGTACCGCCGGCAGCCGTAGATGCTACCGGCACAGAAAGATCAGTCCAAAATAGCGTATCGGTTGACCCCTGT
>JBIIAP010000194.1:0-5142 GCA_044239855.1 Sediminibacterium sp.
AGAAAATGCACCTTTTGGCCACTATTTTACCGATCATATGTTAGTGGCAGAATATAAGAATGGAACATGGGTAAGTGCTGAAATAGTCCCTTATCAGCCACTTCAGTTAGATCCTTCTCTGGCAGCACTTCATTATGGTCAATCTATTTTCGAAGGAATTAAAGCATATAAAGACGATACCGATAATGTGGTTATTTTCAGACCCTTAGATAATTTTAAAAGATTTAATCTGTCTGCCCAAAGAATGCAAATGCCGGATGTTCCGGAGGAGATTTTTATAGGTGGGATGAAAAAATTAATTGATTTGGATCGAAACTGGATTCCAGGAATTGCCAATCATTCCTTATATATCCGACCATTTATGTTTGCAACAGATGCCGTATTAGGCGTTAAACCATCGGAGACCTATAAATTTTTAATAATTCTGAGCCCTTCTGGTCCTTATTTCAGTGCTCCAATGCGAATATATGTAGAAGAAAAATATACCAGAGCTGTAACAGGCGGAGTTGGTTTTACAAAAAATGCTGGAAATTATGGTGCCAGTATGCATCCTACCATTAAAGCTCGTGAATTGGGCTATGATCAGGTATTATGGACTGATTCCGTTGAACATAAATATTTACAGGAAGTAGGCATGATGAATGTATTTTTCATCATTAATAACGTTGCCATAACCCCATCTTTGGAAGAAGGCACTATACTTGCCGGAATTACACGAAATAGTGCGATACAGGTATTAAAGGATATGGGGCTTAATGTGGAAGAACGCAAAGTAAATATTGATGAAATTATTGATGCATATAAAACCAATACTTTTACAGAAGTTTTTGGAACAGGAACTGCCGCTACTATCTCCATGATTAAAGAATTGCGTTATAAAGATTTTGTAATGAAGTTCAATACCGATGAGTCAAAAATAGCCCCCGAATTAAAACAACGTCTCGATGATATCCGAAATGCTAAATCACCGGATAAATACGGATGGTTGGTTAAAATATAATTCTTTTGTAAGAATAAAGTAAAGGTAGACGATGATTTGTCTCCCTTTACTTTTATGACTATTGTTTTATAAAACGCAATGATTGCTGATTATTTCCACTGTTTACCTGTAAGATATAATTGCCGTTATTCAGGTCACCCACATTGATTTTTACAGTACCAAATTGAATTTGTCCAATATTAATTGATTTTAAAAGTGCTCCAGAAACCGAATAAATTTTTAATTGGGTGCTTTCTTTTTTGCCTGATTTAATGCCAATATTTAATTCATTTGATACAGGGTTAGGATATATTTTTATAGTTAATTGATGAATGAGGTCATTGAAATTTTCTCTGGGATACAATTTGCTAATGTCAAAACGACCCATCAGGCTGGTTTTAGCTATTGAAATAGTATCTATGCTAAAATGATAAATACTATCTTTCTGAAGTGGTAAGAATTTATTGGTATAGCGGTCGTGTAATACCAACAAGTTGTCTTTTGGAAGAAATGCCTGATTTACTTTGAAATAGTAATTTCTGTATTGATTTGTTTCAATTCGTATTGGAATTACTGCACTATTATCCAGCTTTCTTGCATCAACAGATAATTTTTGGTTGTCTGAACTTAAACTGTATAAATTAAGATCCGGATTAAATAACTTCAAACCATCCATGGAGTCTTTTGAATTTCTGACCCCAGCATCTTCTAACAACACCATTCTATCCCAAAAAATATTTTCGGAGTACAATCCCAACTCAATATTAAATCCGTTATTTGCCTCAAATAAATTAATACTATCCGGATGTTCATTCCATAGAGTGGTTTTACTCTCCTCAGGAACAAAAATCGCATTATTAGGATAACCTTTCGCTTCTGCAACAAATGCATTAAATGGATTGAGTATGTATGATTGATTCGCAGGAATAGCACTAAAACCGCCGTTTAATCCCTGCTTTGGATTCCAAATCCAATAATATTTACCAACCATCCCGCCGTTTGTAAATGAGGCTACATTTACCGGCGATAAAAATGGGTTACTAATTACATTGAATCCAGCCTGATCACTTTTTTGCAGTGCAATTTCCTGTAATCCTGTATTTAATTTGCCTGCTAAAACAAATAAGGAAGAATCTGTAAATCCTTGGTTTTCTATGCGTATCCCTTGATAGGGCAGCCATGCATTATTGCCTAATTCAGGATTAAGATTAAATTTTTTCCAATTATTGGAAAGGCTAAAACTATCGGTATTTGTTTTTGGATTGGAATAAGATGCGTATGGACTGATTGTTAATCGATTCATCGGAATAGCATCCATAAATGGATGCCCAAACAAAATAGCTCGATTAATTGGATCGCTAAATTTATATTCAGTTTTTACAGATCCAATTATTTGTGTTCCATTGGCACTAGCACCTACAATGGCTTTATGTTTTAGTGTGAGTAGATGGTTGGTTTGTAAACTCCCTTTAGAAAGTACCAATGAATTTGATATACTTGTTGAATAGCTTAACGTTACGCCTTCAACATTATTTATAAAAACATTGCCGATGGTATGCTCCTTAAACATATATGCATCGATTACTTGTTTCGATTTACCACTAAAATCTATGGTGCCTTTTTCTGCTTGAATTGCTGCAGTATCCGCATAGATCCGATTGAAAATTTTAAGGGAACCGGTAATAGTGAGTGCCGCATTTTTTTCAATCTCTATATTTTTCACTGTTGAATTGTCATTAATTAATGGAGCGTTGGTATACGTAACAGGAATATATACATCACTTGTGTCTGTAGGAATTACATTGCCGCACCAGTTCTCCCTGACATTCCAATTATTATTTGTTTTGCCTGTCCATAAATTATTGGGCCATACTTTTATTAAAACACTATTTGATATTTTGGCGCAGCCTCCATTAATCATTTTTCTTCTAAACCATGAATTTTTTGGTAGCGAAGGAGGCTGATAATCCTTACTTTGTTTTGTTCCTGATACTGTTGCAAAACCAGTACTATCCGACAAAGTACTCATTTCCCAAACATATACTGCTGTTGAGTCTACCTTGTTTTTTTCTGATCCAATTATTAATGGGGGAGTAGAAGAGTTACATACAGGCGCATCGATATTTTCAATTTTATTTTCACTAATTTCAGGTGATATTGAAAACATAATTTTTTTAGTAATAATATTTATACCATCACTTACAGTAAAAATGCAGGAGTCCATTCCGTGGTATTTAAATAAATTCTGCACATAAAAATTTTTAGGGAAAATGGTATTCGATGTGCTTTTTTGATTGTCTGTTGTTTGGGTAATATTTATTTTAGTAGGAGCTGAAATTAATGACCAGTTTAAAAGCTCGTTGTACTCTTTATTATTTACTTTTAAAATCGTGTCTAACACAATGTTCATGATGCTTTCACAAAATATCAGTGAAGTATCTTTAGGGTTAATAAATTCAGGTGCTACTGCATCTATTTTAATATGTTGAATGTTAGCTGACTTAACAGAAATAGTTGCTGAATTACCTGCGATGTCCTGAATCAAAAGGTTTTTAGTGGAAAAGGCAGATGATATTTTTATTCCATCTTTGTCTAATTCATTTGGTTGAATTATATACATGAAAACTAATGAATCAGTTGGGTTTAATGTGATGCAGGTTGCATTTCTAACTTTACTGCCGATGGTTACTGGTATGTAGTTATTGGGTGAACTCGTTTGAATTAAAACAGGTTCATTAAAACGAAGTACAAGTTTTAATGAATCACCTGATTTTAAAAGTGTATCGCCGGAATTGTAAAAGCCTGATTGTAATGGCTTATTAACATCAATCCGGTCATTTGATTGAATAATCGGATGGGTGTATTCTTTGCTTTTATTATTGAGTGCATCACTTAAAATAATGGACGCAGAAATGTCTTCGGATGCAGATACATCTGTTCCGTTTGCGGGGATAACAAAATAGCAGGAATAGATACTGTCATTCGTTTTACTAAAGTTATAGAGCGGTATCTGATGAATTAAACCTTGAATGAGTTTACAGGTATCTAATTCTTTTTTTATTTGTACAGTCACTTCAACCGTATCTCCAATTTTCATTGTTTTGTTTAAAATTTTAACATCAAAAATCTCTGGGCCTACTTTGTCAATTACTTGAGAATCAATTGAAAAAAAAGGTAAGTTTAAAATATTAGGAGACAGGGCAGTATCATTTGAAATTCCCATTTGTATTACTCCCTCTCCTTGTCCGGTATAAATTTTTGCAGTATAGGCTGATCCATTTCCTTCTACATTAACTATTTTCACATCAGTTAATCCTGTTGTTTTTATTGCGAGATTTCGATTGCTTAAATTACTTAAGTTGCCGCTTAACCTTATTCCGTATTGAATGGTATCGGCATTAGTAGGATTTTCGGATAAACTATAAATTTCTTCTACTTTTACAGGATCGGGTTCTTTGTAATTGGCAGAAAAATTAAATTGATCAATTGCCATTAAGTCATCGCTTCCTACTTCATCCGTATCTTCCCATTTCAATATCAGTTGTTCTCCTGGATTCCAGTCGTTTATAGTTAAAGTTTGACTGATAACTGCCTGATTAGCTCCAAGATTGCCGTTTAATGTAGCCGAACCGGTTGAAGTTTGCAAAGAAGAAAAGTTTAACAAAGGCAGCAGATTAAATGCATTGGCAGGTCCGGTTTTATACTTGCATAGCCACGTATTTTTATTTCCTGATCCGCCTTTTCTCCATTGTTCTGCTGTGAATGAAACCGAAATATTGTTTAGTACACTGCCGGTAGCATTCGTTAAAACGATGCCTATTGAATTAATGCCGGCACTTGAGGCTAATGTGCCTAATGCTCTGTCCGTACTATTGGTACTACCCACGCTATAGGTTCCTTGACCGGTGCCGGAACCGGTGCCAACCAAAAAAATACTGTTGGTACCGCTGCCTGCTGTTTGCGTAAACTGCCATCCTGCAAGATTATTGCCTAAGATAGGAGGGGTAGCCATCCTATGCGGGCCTTTTCCAACTAGAACAAAAGAGCCGGAATTAGGTAAACCATCAAATTTTTGCTGGTACAAACTATTTTTTTCTAAATAATTGATTGCCGAGTCGCTTTGAGCATTCAAGCACTCAGACATGCCACTTGAAAAAAACAAA
>JBIIAP010000195.1:0-5114 GCA_044239855.1 Sediminibacterium sp.
AAGTAAACTAAGCAACATAAATACAGCACCTACTAAGAAAGATACACCAGGAAAATATATTGGTGCATTGTTACTTGTAAAGTATGCGAATAAGTTGGTCATTATCAGTGGCCCCGCTATAGAGGTGGTACTAATTAAACTGGTGAGTGCGCCTTGTAATTCGCCCTGTTTATCAGGAGGAACATTACCTGAGATAATAGACTGTAATGCAGGTCCGGAAATACCTCCTAAACAATATGGGATTAAGAATACATACATCATCCAACTTTTAGATGCAAAGGCAAAAAGAAGCAATCCTAAGGAATAAAGTGCCAGACCAATGAAAACGCTTTTTTTATTTCCTATTTTAGGATTAATCACTCTAACTAAACCGCCTTGAACACCACCTACCAATAAGCCTACCACACCCAACGAAAATCCAATCATTTTAGGCGTCCAATTAAATTTTTCAATATTAAAAAAGCTCCAATTACTTTGTACAGCGTGAGAGGCCAAATAAATCAGGACTAATGAGCCTACTAATCCTGAAACAGCAGGATACTTTCTTAATTGTAATAAAGAAGTAAGTGGATTGGCTCTTTTCCAATCAAATGCTCTTCTATGAGATTCATGTAAAGATTCCGGTAATATAAAATAGCCATATAACCAATTGGCTAAAGCCAGACCAGCAGCAACGAAGAAGGGGATTTTTGCTCCGTATTCACCTAAAAAGCCACCTAGCATTGGGCCAATTACAAAGCCAATACCAAAAGCGGCACCTATCATACCGAAATTTTGTGCTCTATTTTCTTCGGTACTAATATCAGCAATATATGCAGAAGCAGTTGTAAAACTAGCACCGGTAATACCGGCTATCGCTCTACCGATGAAAAGCCAAATAATAGATGGGGCAAAGCATAAAAAGAGATAATCAATTCCTAGTCCAAATAAGGAAAATAACAAAACCGGTCTTCGTCCATATTGATCGCTCAAACTACCCAAAACAGGGGCAAATAGAAACTGCATAATGGCATACATAAAAGACATCCATCCTCCATATTTAGAAACTTCGCTGATATTGGAACTTCCCAACAAACCTTCAATAAGTTTAGGGACAACAGGTATGATCAAACCAAGCCCCATTACATCAATTAAAAGTGTAATAAAAATGAAACCAATTGCTGCTTTTTTTGCTGTTGCCATATTACCCTATTTTGATATCAACACAAAGATTCTTTATTTTAAACTAAAAACGCCAATCTGAGTCATTATTATTCCAAATAACGGAACAAGAACCTATATTATGAAGCACTAAAATTCAATTGAATTTTTCAGCTTCATGTTATTATAAAGCAAAAGGGCGGTATAAAACCGCCCTTTTAAATCAGCCAAAAAACCAAACAATTATTTTGTAAGGGTAATCACACCTAGTTCGGCTTCTTTAGTTGTTTTTACTGCAACATTATTGATTATTTTACTAGCGTATCCATTAGTAGAATTGATGACAACTGTATAAGATCCTTCTTTTAAGCCCCTGAGTTTAAATTTGCCGTCACGGTTTGGAATAGCAAAAGCAGAATCTGTTGCGTTATAAACTGTTACAGTGGCTTTTGCATCGGCTGGAGCTATTACACCAGTGATACTAGCAGTGTTTTTTACAACAAATGGTTTAAAGAATGGTCTTAAATAATACTGTCCATTTCTTTCTTTTATAATAGAGTTAGCCAAGTCAAAATCTAACCACAATCTTGATTTGCGTGGTAAATATTCATCTAACTCATCCCCTTTTAACTTAACCAATACATAAGGATTTGCTGTCACTGGCAACTGTAAAGGATAAACAACGCTATCAACCATTACAGCATTCCGTGTTCCCAGCTCTAACTTTATCATTCTGACTGCACCATTTACCAATGTTTTGTTAGCTAACAAAGTATCTACTCCATTTCTTAACTTAAGAATATCATAGATACCAGCACTAACGCCAAGATCTTCCCAAACTAATGCTGAGTCTTTATTTTCACGACGTCGGTTATGATGATCATCACCCATTCTTTCAAAGTTACAAGTATCATTTTTGCGAGTGTTTTTACTTGTATCAATCAATACCTGAACTGATTTTAAATCAATCAGAACCTGATCATAAGCAACGGGCGCATCCGTCATATATAATGAAATGGTCTGTTGCCCAACTGCAGAGAATTCATTAGAAGAACTCTTTTTGCAAGCCGTAAAAGTAACTGCTACAATTGCTACCAAAGCAATAAGAGAACGAAAGGTGTTTGTTTTGTTCATAATTAAAGGTTTTAGCGTAGCATTATACCATTCAATGTGTTTTTATACTTAGAAGATGCAAGCATAATGCCAAGTGTTGCCCGTTAGGAATATTTTAACATTCACTAACGCTTACTCTTCGTTTCTAAATACAACTACGCCATCAAACACATCAATTAATACAGACTTATTCCGATCTATTTCTCCAGATAGTATTTTTTTGCTTAACGTATTAACCAGTTGTTTTTGAATTAATCTCTTTAATGGTCGAGCTCCCAATTGAGGGTCGTATCCATTTTCAATAAGAAAATCTAATAAGTATTCACTAAACCTAATGGTAATACCATTCTCGGCAACCAACTTTTTTAATCCTTCTAATTGAATGCTTACAATTCCTTTCAACTGATTTTTTGCGAGTGGACTAAACATGATTATTTCATCTACTCTATTTAAAAATTCAGGTCGAATAGTTTGTTTTAACAAGTTCATTACGTCTTCTTTTGCAGTATCAGCAGCCTGATCTAATTTATCTTCATTAACGCCTTCAAAAGCGGCTTGAATTAAGTGGCTGCCTAAATTGCTGGTCATAATGATGATGGTATTTTTAAAATTCACCAATCTTCCTTTGTTATCCGTAAGTCGGCCATCATCCAATACTTGTAGCAAAACATTCCAAACATCAGGATGCGCTTTTTCAATTTCATCTAACAATACTACACTATAGGGTTTACGACGAACAGCTTCAGTTAACTGCCCCCCCTCATCGTATCCAACATATCCGGGAGGGGCACCTACTAAACGAGAAACTGTATGTTTCTCCTGGTATTCGCTCATATCAATTCTGGTCATCATCGCTTCATCATCAAACAAATATTCTGCTAAAGCTTTAGCTAATTCTGTTTTACCAACACCGGTTGTTCCTAAGAAAATAAATGAGCCGATGGGTTTTTTAGGGTCTTGCAAACCTGCTCTGCTCCTGCGTATTGCATCTGCAACAGCAGTAATGGCCTCTTCCTGTCCAACTACCCTATTATGCAATTCATCTTCTAAATTCAATAATTTTTCTCTTTCACTTTGCAACATTTTTGAAACCGGAATTCCGGTAGCTTTAGCAACATTTTCCGCAATATCTTCTCCATCTACTTCTTCTTTCAACAACCTTTTATCGCCGCTGGTGAGTAATTGGGAGGAAACCGTTTCAATTAAAGTTTCTTGTTCTTTTATTTTACCATATCGTATTTCAGCCACCTTACCATATTCCCCATTCCGTTCTGCCTGCTCGGCTTGTAACTTCAATTGTTCTATGTCGGCTTTTGCTGTTTGCACTTTTTCAACCAATTCTTTTTCTTGCTTCCATTTAGCTTTTAAAGTATCTCTTTCTACTGCCAGATTGCTGATTTCGATCGTTAACTCTCTTAATTTACTTTCATCGTTTTCTCTTTTGATAGCTTCTCTTTCAATTTCAAGCTGACGGATTTGCCTTTCTAATTTGTCTAATTCCTCCGGCATGGAGTTCATTTCTAATCTAAGTTTTGCAGCACTTTCATCAATTAAATCAATAGCTTTATCCGGAAGAAATCGATCCGTGATGTATCGGTTAGACAATTCAACAGCTGCAATAATTGCCTCGTCTTTGATACGAACATGATGATGCGTTTCATATCTATCCTTCAATCCTCTTAGAATAGAAATAGCATCTTCCACTGTTGGTTCGTCAATTATTACTTTTTGAAATCTTCGTTCCAGCGCTTTATCTTTTTCAAAATATTTTTGATATTCTGCAAGTGTGGTTGCTCCGATGGCTCTTAGCTCACCACGAGCCAATGCAGGTTTAAGAATATTTGCTGCATCCATTGCACCTTCTCCGCCACCGGCACCTACTAATGTATGTATTTCATCGATAAACAAAATAATATCTCCATCGCTTTCTGTGACTTCTTTAACTACTCCTTTTAATCTTTCTTCAAATTCGCCTTTATATTTAGCACCTGCAATAAGTTGACCCATATCTAATCCATAAACAACTTTAGTTTTTAGATTTTCAGGTACATCCCCATTTACGATACGCATAGCTAGTCCTTCTACAATTGCAGTTTTACCAACTCCCGGTTCGCCAACTAATATGGGATTGTTTTTAGACCTTCTGGTTAAAATATGCAAGGTCCTTCTGATTTCTTCATCTCTTCCAATAACAGGATCAAGTTTACCATCACGGGCTAATTGATTTAAATTCTTAGCATACTTATTCAGCATGTTTAACTGCGTCTCTTGCGCTTGGGAGTGAATAGTTTCACCCTTTCTTAATTCTTTAATAGCAGCTACCAGGCCTTTTTCAGTTAATCCGGCAGATTTTAATAATTGAGCCGTTGCATCATTAACCTGAATGATTCCGATCAGCAGATGCTCAGCTGTAATGAATTCATCTTTAAATAAGTTTAAGGCGGAATTGGCTTTTAGCAAAGCGTTACTAAATTCTCGCCCGGCAGATTGAGCGGGTTCACCTTGCTGTACTTTTGGTAACTTATTTAATAATTCGAGTAGCTTCGTATCAACAAAAGCAATATTTACATTATTCTTTTTAAGCAAGAACGCAATAGCAGAATCCTTTTCAGCTATTAATGCTTTTAAAAGGTGTTCAGTTTCTATATTTGGATTTGCTGCATTAAAAGCGATTTGTTGAGCAGCCTGAATGAGCTCTTGGGCTTTAATGGTGTAATTATTTAAGTTCATAGTGAATATAATTGTCGTTTATATTAAATTTACAAGTGAAATCACTTTAATGACTCAACAAATCATAATCCAACACTCAAATTCGGAAATTATGTCGCGAAATATTCAAGCCAGCTGTACAATCGTCAGCT
>JBIIAP010000196.1:0-5082 GCA_044239855.1 Sediminibacterium sp.
GATGCGCCAGCTGAACAGCCACCCAATTAACATGGAAACCATCGGGTATAATACTACTCATAATAGTAGGGTGATGTAAAATAGCACCGGCTAACCCGGGAGCACGATGTTGAAAAGGCGACATGGTATTATATAAGTGCGTAGCCAAAGAAATCCCTTGGTTGAAACCATTGATGGCTTGATCATAAGTTGCATCGGAGTGGCCGGCAGAAAGTAAGATGTCATTGGCAAGCAGCATTTTTATAACTTCTTCCGAACAACGCTCCGGCGCCAATGTAATCATCTTAACAACATCTTTCCCTTCATCTAGTAAGGACTGTACATCGTGGGTAGAAGGCGCATACATATATTGCTCGAGGTGGGCGCCTTTTCTTTTGGGATTGAGCCAGGGCCCTTCTAAATGTAAACCGAGACAACCTTGTCCGCCACTTTCCCAATACAAACGAACGGCATGAATACAACGACTAATAATTTCGGGGCTATTGGTAGCAACAGTAGGCAGGAAAAAATGAGTGCCTTGCGCAACACAAGCATCGTATAATATTTTAAGCGACTCTGGTTCGGGATATGCAGAAAATAATTTACCGCCTGCACCATACACTTGTAAATCAATAAATGCCGGAACAAGCAGTTCGTGAGCGGGTTCTTCTTCGCAAGGGTCGATAGAGCGGATGATTCCATCTTCTATAACGAGCGTACAATTATTAATCCAGTCCTTGCCGGTAAATAATTTTTTTGTGGTGATGTGGGTGGTCATATTAGAAAAGATAAAGTAAAGTTAAATGAGTAGGTTGTTTAAAAGAGCAGGAAACAATCAAAAACGCAGTATTTGATTTAATTTTTTAAGGGGATGCTATTCAAAATACAAAAAAATATTGATTGGGTTACTTTTTTAGTTAAGTGGTATTAATCTTCCCAATTGAAATAAAGCTGGATAAATGTAGAATGTAAATAGAGTACAAACAGGAATTTAATATTTGCAAAAAACCCAAAACATAAACACATGAAAACACTAGTGATTCATCCGGATGATCCAAGTACAGAGAATTTAAAAGCGGTTTATCAAAACATCCAAAATTGTACAGTTATTACAGGTGGTGTATCTGTAGCGTTTGTTCATCAACAAATAATAAAACACGATCGTGTAATTATGTTGGGTCATGGTACGTCGTTAGGATTATTGGCGATGGGGAATTTTACAGACGAAACGGTAGAAGTTTATGAGGATGGGTATAGTTATGTACCACTGTATGTGGTAGATGAATCAAGCGTTGCGGCATTATCTAAAAAACAAAACAACATTTATATTTGGTGTTATGCTTCAGATTATGTTAAAGCGTTTGGCTTAAAGGGCTTTTGTTCCGGCATGTATATTTCTGAACTTATGGAGGCATACTTAATGGGAATTGATGATCAAACGCATGAGTCTATTGAAGCCCAGTTTAAACATTTTTGTGAATTAGTTGGCACCGTAGCGGAAAAACCTGCCAGAGAAATGTATAATTATGTTAGAACGGAGTATGGTAAAGGCATAGACAGGTGTCCGATAACTAAATACAACCATGAGCGTTTGTGGGTTGCGGAATAGAGAGAGGCAATGTTAAATGGCGGATAATTTTTTGGTTAATAGTATGTTACCATTTGTAAACAATAAATATATATATGAAAACAAACCATCAGTTATTGAACCTCGTACCTAATTGGCAAGTTAAACATCTATTTGTTGGAACCTTTAATCCCGAAGGTGGTGATCCTGTAAGATATTTTTATGGAAGAAATAGAAACAGAACTTGGGAGTTGTTATCGGAAATATTTAAAGAGGAATTTAATGTTAACAGGGATGATTTTTTTGAAAAAATTAAAACAGCAGGTATAGCATGTATTGATATGATTAGAAGTATTGAGTTTAATGAAAATGAAATTGCGAAAGAAAATATTTTAGGAAAGGGCTACAGCGATAGTAAAATTATTAATAACAAGGTAACTAGAGTTTATAATACCGAAACTATAATCAATATTATTTCTGAAAATCCAGGTATAAAAGTATACTCTACATGGGGCAAAGGTTCGAATTTAACAGAATGGGAAACCGAAACACGTAAAATAAAAAACCTGATTAATTTGGTATCGCCTAGCATGGCAGCTAAAGTGCCAAAAGGTAGTGAAAAGTATAAATATATGTTAAGCGACTGGCAGTCTAAAATAACAGTTGAATAATACCATAAAAAATTGCCCCGAATAGCACTGCTAATTCGGGGCAATATCAACAGTTAAATTAAATTCTATTTTTTCTTTTTCGCTTTTCCTTTTTAATTCCCTCTCGTTCTTTTAAGATAAAAGATTCTAACTGTTCAATTTTTGGCAGTTCTACCAGGTACTTAGATACAAACAGTTGGTTGTCCATACCGGCGGTGGCGTATTCAACTAATTTTTTGCCCTTCTCTGTACAAAGCAAAATACCAATCGCAGGATTATCATCGGTTTGTTTAATTTCTGCATTATAAAAAGCTACATAGGTATTAAGTTGTGAGAGGTGTTCTTGTTTAAAGGCATCTACTTTTAATTCAATAATTACATGACATTTTAAAATGCGGTGATAAAAAACGAGGTCAGCAAAAAAGTACTCGTCATCTATCAAGATGCGTTTTTGACGGTGTTCAAAACAGAAGCCATGTCCAAGTTCTTGAATAAATGCCTGTAGGTGATTGAGCAGGGCGATTTCCAAGTCTTTTTCTTCTATTAAGCTATCAGCATTCAACCCTAAAAAATCAAAAGTATAAATAGATTTTATTGCGTGTTCAGGTAGTTCGGGGCTAATTTTTTCAAGTAAATCCTCATGTGCTAATTCCAGTTTTTTTGATAATCCCACACGTTCGAAGGCTAACGTGTTTATTTGGCGTTTGAGTTCTATAACAGAAGGGGTAGTTTTTAAAATGACTAATTCATAAAAATTTCTTTTTGTTTTGTCCTCAATTTTAATAAGTTCAATGAAGTGTGAGAAAGAAATACGTTCTAAGACCAGACGGTAGTAGTTGTCCGTTTTTGACCCATCAGCTATTTCTTTCAATTCGTCAGATGCCATCTGACGAATTGAAAGTTGCTTATAATCAATTGATTGTAATTCGTCGGTTATTGTCTGATGAATTGAGGATGATAATAGATTATTGAAGTTGGATTCTAATAAATTCCTCATTTGAGGGTAAGCCTGATAAAATTGCCTTGAAAGTTTTAAGTTGGTTTCACTTAAACCACGAAGAGAAATTCTATCAGCAATACTTTTCAGTAATTTTTCTCCATAAGCAGCCCTATCTTCCCCTTTCTGCTCAAACTCTACAATATAAAAACCAATGAGCCAATTGCGAATAGTTAAAGATACATTCACAGCTTTAAAAGCTTGCTGCTGAAAATGCACATGAGTATGCTCAATTACTGAAACCAGCGATTCAAATTTCATATTTTTAACTTTTATATAATCTCTTTTATTTTCAAGAAAGCTTTGTTTTTAGTTGATTAAATCATTCGGCTCAAAAAAACAACCAAACTCCTACCCCCCTATTTTTTCTTTTTCACTTTTCCTTTTTCAAACACTACTAAATAATCTGCGCGATCAACTTTATCCTTATTTGTTTTTACACGCCCCCTTTTTTTATTTTTCACCATCTTTTCTTTAACTCCTCCCATTTCATCTATTAAACTTTCAACCTCTTCAATTTTACTAACTACCACCTTTTCTACTTTCTTTTTTCTTTTTACTTTCAAAATTTTCTTTTCCTCCTGTATCCATTTTACCTCTTTTTTATTATCTAATAATTTTAATCCATAAAACTTCATCACCAATTCATTTTCCCCAACATTCATAAATCTTACTATACTTTTATCTAACTCATAATACTTAAACACCTCTTCATAATATTTTCTTAATTCACTATCCACCAACAAATATTTAAACCTTTCTTTTTCTTCCCCTTTATATTTTACTTTTTCACACCAATAACCATTAATAAAACAAACCTCTTTTTTATCATTATTTACTAATACAGAACCTGAAAAAACAAAACCTGCTTTTACATTTAATATCATAGTAGAAATTTTTGATGAAATGCAATTATAGGGTATACGTTTGTAACCTATTTACAAAGTAAATTGCTACAAACTTGGTGGTTATTCTGTACAAGATTGTAAATACCTTACAAAATGTACTGCTACATTTGTTGCGAATGATTTTATTTATGCAGTATACATACAATCAAATAATTGAACAATCGGAATTTGTGCAACGCTTTATTACACCAAATGACAAAGAATTGTTAACGCGTTTATTTGGTGATGCATCTATAGAAACCATCTGTTCATACACCCATCATATTGTTGTATATATCAATTCCGATGAACAGCCTATTCCATTGATATTATTATCGGGCGCAGCAACCATTTCAACATTTAATAAAGACATGACGTTGTTGAAAACCTGTATATTAAATACACCCAAGCTTGATTTTAACAAGTTGTTGTTTATTGTTTCAGTGTTTGCTGTTCGGCCAAATTTAAAAAGCGTGCTGTTTAATGAAAATCAATTTCCCTTGATTATAGACACCTGGTTATCGGATACGAATGGGTATATTTTTTACTCGCATCAATTAGAACAGTTGTATTGTATGCTAACCGGTGCAAACTATATGGAAGCCATCAGTTTCAGAAAAGATTGGAATTTAAAACGCACATCGACCATACGGCGCGCGCAAAACATAATGCTGAATAATGCTTTAACGCTGGTAGACGCCTTGCAACAAAAAACGGTAGACGCTAATCAATTTGTATTTAATGCTAATTATTCCGGTGCTTACAAGCTTTGGCATTATATCATAGAACAAAGTAAAAGGCAATGACCCAAATAAATAATAACAGATCTAATCATACAGTGCAGTAACTTTTTGTGCGCCACTTTTTATACGATCAATTAAACTATCCGGACTAATCACCTTAACGGCACTTCCATAGCTTTGAATCAGCATTTCTAATTCCGGGCTTTGGTAAACCTCTAGCTCAACCCGCAATTTGTTTCCATCGTTATTAAGATCGCAT
>JBIIAP010000197.1:0-5065 GCA_044239855.1 Sediminibacterium sp.
TTGCCATTTTCTCTGCACTCTTGATTGCCAAAAACTCTGCACTTTTCATTGCCGACTACACCATGATAATCAAACCCCGTCCATACAAAAACACCAGCTAAATATGGTCTAGTAGCAATTTCTTTCCAACCTTGTCGATGTGTTAACCCCCAATCGGCTGCCTTTGAGTCATAGGCATCCACAATGTTTATACTGTAATCTGTAGTGTATTCTCCCCTCACCTGAAATGCAGAAACATCTTCGGAGCTCGTCATTATTTTATTGGGATTTTCTTTATGGAATTGATCATAACCCCAGTGTTGATAATTAAAACCAACCACATCCACTGCATTTGACACGTTGTAAGGTTCAAATAACCCACCGTTCATTGATGCGGTAACCGGACGGGTAGTATCCAAAGCTTTCACTTTAGCATTCATGTATCGCACCATTTCATAACCACTCTCTGTGCCTTGCATGGGCTCTTCGTTAAATACCGACCACAGTATTATACTTGGATGATTTCGATCTCTTCTTACCATCCATTCCCATAGGTTGATGTTTAACCTGCCGCTCTTAAAAGTACCTTTCAGCAATCCAACGACTTCCAAATTAAGCAATTAAAAAATTTATTTTTTTTAATATATGTAATATATTATTTTTATAAATATATTAACTTTATAAATTACAAAAACCATGAAAGCAAATCTTAAAAATGTTCTGTTTATCTTTTTTATGCTAAATGCTGTGATTTCAAACGGCCAATCTGCTACATATAGAGGCTTTGGGTGGATAGATATTGGGTGGCAATTAGTTAAACCACAGCGTTATACGGTAGAAGGTTCAGCAAATTTTACAAGGGTTATTGCTGGCAACAAAATTAATAATACAGTTAAAATTAACTACTTGAATGTCGCTTTATCTTCTGGACAGAACATGACTCTAATGACTTATGGTGGTTTTATCTTAAGCCAACATGTTATCTTAAACGGTTTGAGTTATGCACACTGTTTGGGCACATGGACTGTTGGTTACGAAGTTGAAAGAAACTTTTCAGCTGATGTAAGCCTTACTGGCAACTCCGTAGGTAGTTCGGGATTTAGTTATGGAGCCAATTTTAATGCTTACTATCATTATAGCGCATCGGATTCGGGTTCACAGGTCTTTGATTATTATTACTCAACAAAATCTTAAGATCTAAAAAAAAATCTACAATGAAACAGAAATTATTTTATATCGTAGTTGCATTTACAGCTATTTTTTATTCTTGCAATAAATTGGAAAGGAAAAATATGATGCCATTGAAACATAGCACTGATATTCATAAGGATCCAAAGAAGTATTATGATACGTTGAATGCCCAAATGAAAACTTATTACAATTTTGCAAAAACCAGTAAGACTGAATATCAATTGGATTCTTTGATAGACAAACTTTCCTTAGTGCGAGAAAGCCAGGTTAAAGCAATGAACGGCGAGGAAAATTGGGCAAAATTTTTAGTGTGGCTTAAAACTAATGGGGCAAAAGTAATAAGCACAACTGAAGATGGTGTTCCTACTTTATCGGGAAGGCAAAAAAGCCCTTATGAACCTATTTCAAATAGTAATAATTAATTAAGTAGAATAATCGTGTATTTAAATAAATGAGTAGCATTATTTTATGTTAGATTGTATTCGTTTTAATATAATCAACCGAATACAATCTAACATATTTATACATTTTATTACTCCCCTACATTAAAAAAACAACATCTTAATCGCACTAAAATTTAGTGGTTAAAGTTACTCCAAAAAGAGCTGGATTTCCCAAATGTATTGCACCAAAATCAAATGCGTACGCAATATAATTTTGATTGAAACAATTCTTTGACCATATTTCAAATGAAATTTTATTGACATTCAAACCCATACTTGCGTTTACTAATGTATAGGGATTTTGTTGTATCGTATTTTTTAAATCGAAATAAGTATTACCCATGTTTTTCATAGTACTTCTCACATAAGCACTTATATTTTTTTTAGGAAATGCATAGGTATACTGAATAGTTAACGCGGAGTTGTAGGATGGAGTAAACAGCGGTCTTTTCCCAGACAAATCAATTGCCCCACTTTGCTGAGATAAATTCAGTGATGTGTAACTGGCATCGGTTAATCCAAGTATGTATTGAATGTTTAATCCTTTAAATGGTATGGTGGTTATTTCTGCTTCAATACCCTTGCTGCTTAATGCTCCGGTGTTTTTTGTTACTGTAATTGCATCTGGCAATATTAGCGTTGGAACCTGTGCATTACTTACTTTAGTATAATATGCTACCAGGTTCATATAAATACGGTTATTTAAAAATCGTTGCTTATACCCAAGTTCAATATTATCACTAAATTCAGGATTGTAGCCCATTAAGGGGGGCTGAGATGGATCGCTGGATAAAGGAGATAACCCCCCTGTTCTGTATCCTTTATTATAAGAAGCATAAAATACAGCGCCTGATTTGGCTGTATAATCGATAGACAATTTGGGAGAAAATGCATTGAACGAAATTGACGCAGAAGTGTCGGGATAACTTTCATAATAATCAGGCATCGGATCATGCTGATAATAACCTGCAACCGATTGTTTTTGTTTTTCCATATCATTTCTCCAACCTAACGTAACACGAAAATTATCTTTTATTGCATAAGAAATTTGTCCATACAAAGCCATACCAATTTTATTAGATTGTGTGGTACTGAGCAGGGTAAATAAAGAGTCGCCAATCATCAATAAATTAGCATCAGCTCCAAAACGCGTTGCCTGCTTCACGGGTGCTTCCTGATAAAACAAATACGCTCCGGCCAGCCAAACTAATTTATTGGAGGGATTTGATGGAGAATTAATTTTAAATTCCTGTGTATATGCTTTAATGTTATTCCAGGATTTTCCGTAATTATTTTGAATTGAAATAGCATCAAGTGGAGAAAAATCGCCATCAATTGGCTGAGTGTAATACCTGTAATTTTTCTGAAATGAACTGATTGAACTGAATTGAAGTTTTGATCCTTTATACTGTATGGCTAATGATGCATTCATTGTCTGATCACGCATAGTTGTAATTGCATTCTGGTTCAATTTATATGGATTTGCCAGCCCTTCCTCTACTCCTGCTGCTAAAGGAAAGGGGCCCTCACTATTTCCACTATAATGCTTCCAATTTAAACTCATTTGCCACTTGCTATTCATCATGTATTTTAAAAAATAATTTGCTGAAAAAGATTTTTGTTGATCATAGGAAGTGTTATTAAAATCATTTGAATAATAACCATCTCTACCTTGATATAAAATTGATGCTCCGGCAAATAATTTATTTTTTACAAAAGGGGTTCTTACACCAAATGCTACCCTGCTTTGATTATAATTTCCAAGGCTCAGTTCCGCAAAACCTCCTGTTTCATTAGTTGGTTGTTTAGTGATTATATTAATTACACCACCCATCGCATTTCTACCATATAAAGTTCCTTGCGGACCCCTGAGTACTTCTATTCGCTCCACATCAAATAAAACCGGAATATAGGTATCTAAATTAAACTGATTTACTCCATCAATATATGTGGCAACTGTTGGATCATAAGAAGTTGTTGAAATTCCTCTTAAAGAAGTTACATTTCGCTCATCGCCCGGTTCTGCACTATACAAATTGGGCACTAAGCCTGAGATTTCATTGATTTTCCGAAATCCAAACTGTTCAATCTCTTTTTTATTGAATATGGAAACACTTAAGGGCGCTTTTTGTAAAAATTCTTCCCTTTTTTGCGCTGTAATAATGACCTCTTCCAACTTTAATTCAACTACATTGGGTTGATACTTAGCTGAATCTTTCTTAACTAATTTTTCTATATTTTTTGTTTGTGCCGCTAATTGATTAATAAAAAACACCAGTAAAAAGACAACCAAACCGCATTTATTCAGACCAAATACTTTCATTAACATATATTTTAAGAAACAAAAATATTCAAAATTCGATTGTATCAATTTTTTATTATCTTCAATAGTCTAACAATCATTACAACATAAAAATAAGCTATTAAGTAAGTTTGCTCGCCAACAGTAAAGTATATAAAGCGAATATCATATTACCATCAAGTAAAAAATATATAAATGAAAAATGCCTTAAAATTTCTTTGTTTCACACTATTAATTGCTACGCTAAGCTCGTGTAGCAAAAAAAGAACTGACAAGCCTAAGGTACTAGTTTTTACCAAAGCTGCCGGATTTGTTCATAGTTCAATACCTGATGGAGTGAAAGCCCTGATTTCACTTGGATCACAAAACGGTTTTGGGGTTGACACCACCAGTGATGCAAATAAATTTTCAGAAGATTCGCTTAAACAATATGCAGCTATTGTATTTCTTCAAACAACCGGAGATTTACTTACCGGTAATCAGGAAATTGCGCTAGAAAGATATATTCAATCTGGCGGGGGATTTGTTGGAATACATGCAGCATCTGACGCTGAATACGACTGGAATTGGTATGTAAGAATGATAGGTGCTTCATTCGATAGCCATCCACAGCAACAAGATGCCAATTTGATTGTTCAAAACAACAATCATCCTGCTACCAAACATCTACCCAAAACATGGCGCAGAAAGGATGAGTGGTACAACTTCAAAAACTTAAGTAAAAACATCCATGTATTAGTAAGTATTGATGAGCAATCCTATGAGGGAGGTAAGAATGGCTCATCTCATCCTATGTCGTGGTACCATGATTTTGATGGAGGAAGAATATTTTATACAGAATTGGGGCATACGGAAGCTTCTTATGTAGAAGACAACTTTTTAAAACACATATTGGGAGGTATTCAATATGCAATGGGGGATAATACTGCAAACTATAATAAAGCTACCAGTCAATATGCTCCGGATGAAAAACTTTTCACAAAGACCTCCTTGGTAACGGGCACTTTTTTCGAACCAACTGAATTAACCGTTCTACCTAATTTAGATGTATTAGTTTGTCAAAGAAGAGGTGAAATATATTTATATAAAAATGCTACTCAACAAACGAAACAGGTAGGTTTTTTAAATGTTTATTATAAAACAGATAAGC
>JBIIAP010000031.1:0-16433 GCA_044239855.1 Sediminibacterium sp.
TCCAGATGCAAATGGTTTTTCGCTTCGCTTGTCCAGTTCTAGCCCCTATACCGGAATACAGTTTGATGAAATGACTTCTTCGAATGGACTATTTACTGCAGATAGATGGTATCATATTGCTGCAGTAAAAAATGGTTCAAGTCGAAAATTATATGTAAACGGACAAGAAGTTAATTTAAGTGGTACTGGAATTTCAACTCTAGTAAATACAGATTCAGTTAAAATTGGAAGCGACTTTAATGGCCGGTTTTTTAATGGTGCAATAGATGAGGTTCGTATATGGAGTTCGGCTAAAACGCAAGCTGAAATTAAAACCAATATGTTTGCAACGCTACCAACTAATGTTGCAAATCTTGTAGCTTATTTCAATTTTAATCAGGGCATTGCTAACGATAATAATATTGGAATAAACACTGTTTATGACCAAACGGATTCCACTAATAACGGAACTTTAAATGATTTTGCATTAAACGGAACAGTTAGTAACTGGACTGAAAGTTATGCAATGGTTGCTCCTGTTATCTCTTCTCCAACAAGAAAATATTCATTAGGGTTTACTGCTAATTGGACACCTCCTGTTATCGGTATAGCCGAAAAATATTTTTTAGATCTTTCCACAGACAGAACTTTTAGCTCATTTGTAACCAATTATAATAATACAGAAGTTGGTAATGTTAATTCGGCTGTATTAAATGGGTTAACTGCAAACACAAAATATTATTTACGATTAAGAGCTGAAAAAACAGGCTCAGGGGTTTCAGGAACAGGTGTTAATTCAAATATAGATTCAATTACTACCAACGTTACGGAAACCCTTGTTGCAAAAGGCGCTTCAGACAGAACTTCTGTTAGTTTTACAACCAATTGGACTGCTCCACCAATTCATAATATTTCCAGTTATTTGCTAGACGTATCTACTAATAACACTTTTACTGCACCAGTTAACGGTTCTCCATTTACTGTAACTGATACATTTAAAAATGTAACCGGATTAACTCCTAACACCACTTATTTCTATCGAATCAGAGTAAATCGTTATAATAATTCAAATACAATTACCACCAACACCAATGCCCCTTTTGCAGCAATTGCTATTTCCTCTAACGCTGTTTGTAAGAATGGTTCATCGCCAATTATTACCTTTACGGGGTCTGGTAGTAGGGCGCCATATACTTTTGTTTATCAATTAAATGATAGCAGTAGTCAAACTATAACCACAACAGGGCAAAGTGATACAGTAACTTTAAATGTTCCAACCAACAACATCGGACTATTTAAA
Source organism: Sediminibacterium sp. (assembly GCA_044239855.1). Lineage (GTDB taxonomy): Bacteria > Bacteroidota > Bacteroidia > Chitinophagales > Chitinophagaceae > Sediminibacterium. The sequence continues at coordinate 1,280 of JBIIAP010000031.1, forward strand.
TACACATTGATAAGTGTAACAGATGCTGATAACGGATCGAACACGCAAAGTGGTACATCGTTTGTAAACGTAAATGAAATACCGATTCCAACTTTTATGCTAAATGCTCCTTTAGCTATTTGTTCTGGCATTCAAACCACCTATAGTACACAGGAAAGTCAATCTAATTATCAATGGATAATTTCCGGTGTGCCCGGTATAGATTATTCAATTGAATCGGGTAGTGTTGCATCTACATCTTCATCCGTTTCCCTGAAATGGTTAACTAATGGCAATAAATCTGTTTCGGTAAACTATGCCAGTTTAAATGGTTGCGCGGCTTTAAATCCTGCAATGTCAAATACCAGTGTATCACTTACCCCAATTATTACAAGTATAAGCGGAGCAAATTCAACAACTGTTGGATTAACTAAATCGTTATTGAATGCCACATTAAGTGGAGTATGGAGTTCTTCCGATGAAGGGATTGCTTACATTGATAGCAATGGTTTAGTTACAGGAATAAGTACAGGCATTGCAACTATCAACTATACTAAATCAGTTAATGGGTGTTCGGATACGGCATCCATCGTATTTAGCGTATTGGATGCTCCAATACCAACAATAACATCATTATCATCAAGTGTTGGGATTATTGGTTCTTTTATCGTTATTAATGGAACTAATTTTAATGGCACATCGGAAGTAATGATAGGTAATTACTTAACGTCCTTCACCGTTACGTCTGATTCAACTATATCAGTGAGAATACCGGATGGTACCGGCTCAAACTTATCAGTTTCAGTTACTACTCCGGGAGGTATTGTAACCCAAGAAAATTTATTTACTTATGTAACTCAAACTGCACCAACTATAACCTCATTTACTCCTTTATCAGCAGGTTCTGGGATGGTAGTTAGTATAACAGGAACTAATTTTACTTCAGCCACTGATATTAGTTTTGGTGATGCTGTAGCCAGAGGCTATACGATTGTCTCTGACGTGCTAATAAATGCGGTAATTGATACTGGATCTACGGGAAGTATAAGTATTACTAACCCGGCCGGAGTTGCAACAAAGACAGGCTTTACATATGTAGCCTCTCCAATAATTACTTCATTTACACCAACTTCCGCATTAGCAGGTACTACTATTACTTTAACTGGCAATAATTTAGCAAATGCAACTGCGGTAACATTTGGAGGGGTACCTGCTACAAGTTTTGTTAAAGTTTCTTCAACTATAATAACAGCAGTGGTATCTTCCGGAGGGGCAACAGGCAGCGTTAGCATTACTACTCCTGGTGGTATCGCTTCAACACTAAATGATTTCACATATATACCACCCGCACCAACCATTACTTCCTTTACTCCAACCTCTGCTGGTGTAGGTGCAATAGTTGTGATAAAAGGAACAGGGTTCTTTGATATCAGTTCTATTACAATTGGTGGAACAGAAGTTTCTAGCTTTATAATTGATTCGTCTACGCAAATTAAAGCGATAGTCGCCTCGGGCACTACAGGCAAAATCGTAATAAATAACTCTTCAGGTTCTGTAACATCTTCTACTGATTTTACATTTATTCAACCTCCAACAATCTCATCCTTTACGCCAAACTCTTCAGTTTCTGGATTAATGGTAACTATTTCCGGTTCCAATTTCTCCGGAACCACTTCAGTGAAATTTGGTGGAATGGATGCAACTAGTTTTACTGTCTTGTCTTCCACTCAAATTACTGCTATAGTTGGTTTAGGCTCAAGTGGGGATGTTTCTGTAAAAACTTTAGGAGGAACAGCAACTAAATCAGGCTTCACTTTTATTGGTCCACCAGCTATTCTTTCTTTTACACCATTGGCTGCCGGTTCGGGTAATATTGTAACTATCACCGGATTAAATCTTACCGGAGCATCCGCCGTTAGCTTTGGAGGTGTTCCCGCTGCAAGTTATACGGTGGTTTCTCCTAGTATAATAACTGCAGTTGTTGGGACTGGAGCAGATGGTATTGTATCAGTAATTACTCCTGGTGGCACTGCTACGCTTGCCGGATTTACTTTGGTGCCTGCTCCTACAATCATTTCATTTAGTCCAAGCTCCACCATTAAAGGTTCTGTGGTAAATATTATTGGTACAAACTTTAATAATTTAAGTGCAGTAAGTTTTGGCGGAACAGCTGCTGCTAGCTATACGGTAGTTTCTCCTACATTAATTACCGCTGTTGTGGGTAATGGTTCTACAGGAAGCATCAGCATCACTTCTCCTGGTGGTACTGTTAGTAAAAATGGATTTAAATGTAGATCTATTTGGGTAGGTAACCATAATTCTGATTGGAATAATACATTAAACTGGATTCCACAAGTTTTGCCCGATTCGGTAGCCACTGTTTCTACCGAATTGAATCAACCTATCATAAATTCAGGAACAGTTAGCTATAATGATGTAATTATTAATACCGGAAGTCATGTAAAGATCAACGGTTCAGGAGAACTGAAAGTTACCGGTAAAATTATTAATAATGGCATATTAGACGTTACTGACGGAACTGTATCTCTTGAAGGGAATGACTCCTCTATCTCTATCACTTCTGGAACATTCAAATCAAATTCAATAAAAAATCTAAAAATAAATAAACCGGGTAAATTCGTAACACTTGCTGATACGTTGAAAATTACTGGTTCAATCTCACCTACTGCTGGAACATTGAAAACCAATGGGGTATTAATTCTTAAAAGTACCGTAAATGGGGACGCAAGCATTGCAGAAGGTAGCGCAACTGGTGGTTATATTGATGGTAACGTTAAAGTGGAAAGATATTTAGGAAATTCTCGTAGTTGGCGGATGGTGGGTTTCCCTTTTAGCAGAGACTCTGTTATTAGGGGAAGTATATTAAAAAATTATTATGCCGGCGATTATGTAGCATACAGTTATAACGAAGCTTTAGATAATGGTAATTACGGTAGTTCTGGACCTTCTAATGCGGGTTGGATTTACCTAAGTAACACCAAAACTATTACTGCTGATAAGGGACTATTGTTGGTAGGAGGATCTAGCTCTTTAATAAATATTACTAGTAAAGTAAATACAGGTACTCAAATTATTCCCCTTGCATATTCAATAAATAAAGCAAGTAATAAAGGTTGGAATTTAATTGCAAATCCGTTCCCGGCAAACCTCGATTGGGACAAAGTAATTGCTGCAAATCCGGGTATTAATGTTGCTAATGCAATTTATCGTTGGGATCCAACCAGCCAGGGTTATGCAACTTATGTCAATGGATTCTCAACAGGTAATCAATCTAATATTATTGAAAACGGTGCCTCGATTTTTGTACAGTCTTTTGGGGCACAAACTTTTACCATTACCGAATCTTGTAAATCAGCAGAAAGTCCCTCCGGAAGACTATTCTCGGCTCCAACTCAAGGTTCAATCCGCAGTTTATCTACACCCGCAGATAAAAGCATCATCAAATTGTATTTATTGAAAGAGGGCGATTCCACAGCAGATGAAACCATATTAAGATGGGGCGCTGATACTGATGCTACAGATAGTTTCGACTTTAAATTTGATGCATTAGATATGGGTAGAACTGCCGGGCCGGATTTGAGTGTTACAGATAATAACAAAATCTTGTATGCTATTTTTCATGGAACTGAATTGAAAAAGTCAACTGAAGAATATAGGACAATTCAATTGAATACAGCTAATCTAGAATTAAGCTCATCATATGTATTAAAAATGGAAGTGTTATCAACGCTTGCTAAAAATAACCATGCATTTATTTATGATCAATTCACCAGAGCATATACAAAAATTGATTTAGCTGCGAAGGATTATCATTTTAAAACCAATGTAGATAGTTTATCTATTAATACAAAAAGATTTTCAGTAGTATTTAATAAACAAACTGCATCCATTAATGCAGAAACGAACTTATCGGAAAATGAAGGATTGAAATTAATAGAGAATCCTATATACGCAAACGAAATAAATTTACTGTCTAATGGCAATTATCAACAAATTCTATGGCAATTAACGGATAATTCAGGTAAGGTGTTTGGCGCAGGATTTATAAATGGGTTAATAAAAGGGAACCGATATAAATTAGCCCCGGCACAATCGTTACCCCCCGGCATTTATTTGCTGCGAATCAATAATGCTGGTAAATTACTATGTACTTATAAGGTATTGAAAATTAATTAACGCTTATAATTTACTATAAAAATGGATAAGTAAGTAACCGGCAGCGCAAAGAAAAATAATGGATAATACTGCTATAACTACCCATTGTTGTATGTCTGTTTTTGGTCTTAATATTCTTTTCTTTTTATTTTTTGTGTTTTGATGAAGTTGATGGTTTAGCTGTTGTGTTATTCTAGAAATTTTATCAGGTACTGAAACTTGTTGTAATCCTTCTATAGCATCGTTAATAAATGCCGAATTGTTCATCTTTTGCTCAAAGGCATGCTGCTCTTTATGGGTAAGTTTACCCTCCAGATACTTGATGAGTTCCTCCTCATTCAGTTCTTCCTGATTTGCTAATATATTGTCCCAATTGTTCATTCAATTTTTCGTTTTTTCTCCATTAACATTTTCAAATTTCTTTTTCCATTTTGTACGTAACTTTTAACTTGTAGAAGTGAATACCCCGTTTTTTCAGTTATCTCCTGATAACTGTTTTTTTGAAGGTAAAATAAAGTTATACAACTTTGTTGTTCAATATTTAATGCTGCTAAACAAGCTTCTAAGGTATTTAAATTTAGTTCCCTTATTTGCGCATGTTCTGTATCATCCATAGGCAAACTTGATAATGTATCTTCACTATAAGTTTTATGGTTTTTCTTCTCCCTCAAATTCATCAAACAAAAATTGCACGCTACTTTATATAACCAACTTTTAAGATAAGTGATTTCATATTTTTCAAGTTCATTAATTGATTTCAAGAAAATTTGCTGAACTGCATCTTTTGCATCATCTTCATTTTTGAGATACTTCATACATACACCAAATAGGAGCAGCGTATAACGTTCTAATAAAATTCCCAGCCATTCTCTGTTCCGATCAGCATAAAATTTACTAAGTATTTCATTATCGCTAATATGTTGATAATTGTTTTTATTCACACTTTAAAATAAGCATTTTGTTCTAAGATGCGATGCACGCAAATTTCCATAACTTACGCCAAATTTCCTACATGAGTTTTTTAGCTTGTATAACAGCCGTCGCTCCATTAAGAGCAGAAGCCTCGCATAGAAGCGAAATGGTAAGTCAGTTGCTCTTTGGAGAAATTGCACAATTATTAGAGGTTTCGGGTGAATTTTATAGAGTAAAGTGCTTGTACGACTCTTATGAAGGCTGGTGCCAACGTACACAATTGATTGAATTAACAGATGAACAATCGCTTACCCACAATAAAGACCTAGCCGGCGAATATATTAATCTGATAGAAATGAATGGCACTAAAATGCTTATTCCATTTGGCGCATCACTGGGTCTATTAGATAATAATCAGGGGACTTTTGGTCATCTAAACTTCAATTATAGAGGTACAGTTTCCAAGCCTAATAAAATTCTTTTTACCAACGATTATATTCGGCATATTGCTTTGGTATACCTAAATACTCCTTATTTATGGGGCGGTCGATCTGTTTTTGGGATTGATTGCAGTGGTTTTGCCCAACAGGTTTATCGTTTTTTTAATAAACATTTACCCAGAGATGCTTCTCAACAAGCATTGCAGGGGGAAGTAGTAGGTTTTTTACAGGAAGCTATTTGTGGGGATCTGGCATTTTTTGATAATGAAGAAGGTCGTATTACACACGTGGGTATTCTATTAGATGCTCAAACAATTATTCACTCATCGGGTAGGGTTAAAATAGATAAAATAGATAATCAAGGCATTTTCACGACAGATAAAGGAGAACGTACGCATAATCTTAGAATAATTAAGAGATATGTATAAATAAAAAACCTTCTATTATAGAAGGTTTTTTATTTATACATTATAAGAACTTTATCGGAAATTACATTAAATCCATAGCTTTTGCAAAATAGGTAACTGTGCCCGGTAATGCAAGCCAGAAAAATTCACGATATACCACTAAAAGTGTAATCATAATTGCTAACCAAAAAAAGCACAATGCCCAATACTTAGCGGTAGATGTTTTTGCTTCCATGAGATTATTTTTTTGCAAAGATATGTACCGATTGTTAATTTACCATCTATTGAGTCTTACTTTGTTGAATTTTTGTTGCCTCAGAATTGTTGATTGGGTTTGATTTATCAAAAAACAACATCTTTATGGCTATCAACATCATAATGATGGCAAAAATCTTCTTCATCTTCGCATCACTTAAGGTTAAAGCCAGTTTACTCCCTAAAAATCCACCGGCAATAAAGGAAAGTGCCACTATTAAAACAAAGTTTACGTTTAAATAACCTTGTTTATAATATTGAACTACTGCAAGAATTCCTACTGGTAACAATAAAATGCCCAAAGACGTTCCCTGAGCTTCTTTTTGTGAGAAACCTAAAAATAGCACAAGTGCCGGTACAATTATTATTCCACCACCAATGCCTATTAAACCACTTAAAAAGCCTGCCACCAGCCCAACGGCTACCAATATGACTAAGGTTGTTAAACTCATTATATTATTTTATGAATGTCTTTTTATAGAAATCAATAGCTTCTTCTACAATACTTAGTGCTTTAGCTTTATCACCAAAATCTTCTACCACCACTGTTTTATTTTCTAATTTCTTATATTCTTCAAAAAAATGTCTTAATTCGTCAAAAAAGTGCTTAGGTAACTCTTCAATATTATTATAATGGTTCACTCCGGGGTCTGTGGCCGCAACTGCAATAATTTTATCATCCGGATCTCCGCCATCTATCATCTGCATTACTCCAATAACTTTAGCCTCCATTAGCGTAAGTGGTTGTACAGGCAATGAAGTAATGACCAATATGTCTAGTGGGTCTTTATCTCCTCCATATGTTTGAGGAATAAAACCATAATTAATCGGGTAATAAAATGAAGAAAAAATTACTCTGTCTAATTTTAATAATCCTGTTGGTTTATCTATTTCGTATTTACACCTTGAACCCTGTGGTATTTCTATTACCGCATTTACCACCCGGGGCGCATTTTCACCGAAGTGCACTCCATGCCAGGGGTGTAAAACTGTTTGTGTTTGCATATTATTGAAAAGTTTTTTTATAATCTACCTGCCACTTGTTATGATGTTGTTTAATCAAAAGTTGTTTTGGCATCGTGTCTGATGAATAACTGTACTCCATCACTACTGTTGAATCGTTGATGTCTGTTACACTTTTTATATTGATGGAAGATGATTTAATGGCTTGCCGGCCTTCCTTATCCTTTTCTCTAAATAATGATTCTGCCTTTTTTAGATGTAATATATTTTGTTCATCTTTCAAAAGGTAAAACTCAGCTTGATTAAAATCCCCGCTTTTGCAGGCTTCCAAAAATAATCTCCCGGCATCTAATCCATTTTCTGCCGGTAAATAGTTTACACCCGGATTGCTGCAGCTTATTAAACCCGCCAATACAATTACTATAATTTGTTGAATATATTTCATCATTACAAAGTTAATCAATTAGCATGGTAAGTAATAAGAAGATAAAAGTTCCTTGAATGTTGTACTATACTCATTATAGTCTTTTATGCAAATTTCATTTTCTTCTGGAAGGGGAGTATTTGTAGAAAATATCAACATGGATCTGAAAAAATCATGTTGAGTAGTTTGTTTTACATGAGTAACTTTATCTAAATGAAATCCGGCTTTTGCCGCCTCTTCTATGAGATATTGGTATCTCGTATATGGCACTAATATTGCAAATTGGCCATTGTTATTTAAAAGCTTACTAATACAATCAATCAACTCCTTAAAAGTTAATGCCTTACTGTGGAGGGCTACATTTTTTTTGTGAATGGCACTGGGTAAATCATTTTCGAAAAAAGGCGGGTTGCTGATGATAAAATCATATCCCAATCCTCCCTTCAAATTATATTCCTTTACATCTCCCCGAATAAGTTGAAGTCGGTTTTTCCAGGGAGATTGACTAAAATTAAATTGAGCCTGAGCAGATGCGCCTTCTTCAATTTCTATGGCGTCTATTTTTGCAGTAGATTGTTGTGCTAGCATCATTGTTAATAGCCCTGTTCCGGTTCCAATATCTAAAATGCTGGGTGGTAGTTTATCTTTTAAATAATCAACCACCCAGGCACCAAATAAGCACGCATCTGTACACACTTTCATGGCACATTGATCTTGATAAACGGTAAACTGTTTAAACTTAAAATAATGATTTGCCATAAAATTGTATACCTGCTATTCTTGAATACCCTCTAAAGCAAACAAGAAGGAATAATTTAAAGCAATATCTTTTAAATAATCAAATCTGCCTGACGCACCTCCATGGCCAAAATCCATATTAGTATGTAACAACAATATATTTTTATCGGTTTTAGTAGTCCTTAATTTAGCCACCCATTTTGCAGGTTCAAAATATTGAACCTGACTATCATGTAAACCTGTTGTAACTAATATATTAGGATAGTTTTTAGCAACAACATTTTCATAAGGCGAATAGCTTTTTAAATACGCATAAGCTTCTTTATTTTTAGGATTACCCCATTCATCAAATTCATTGGTTGTAAGCGGAATGCTTTCATCTAACATCGTATTAACCACATCTACAAATGGAACCTGTGCAATAACGCCATGCCATAAGTCGGGAGCCATATTGGTTACTGCACCCATTAATAAACCACCTGCACTGCCCCCTTGTGCATATAAATGCTCTTTAGAAGTATATTGATTCTTCACTAAAAATTCGCCACAATCTATGAAATCGGTGAACGTATTTTTCTTTTTCATTAGTTTACCGTCTTCATACCATTGTCTGCCTAAATCCTGTCCTCCTCTGATATGCGCAATAGCATAAGCAAAACCTCTGTTCAATAAACTTAATCGGGTACTACTAAAACTTGCATCAAGGCTAGCCCCGTAAGATCCGTAGGCATATAAAAGGAGAGGGGCTTTCCCATTCTTTTCAAACCCTTTTTTATATACAATTGAAATGGGCACTTTGGTGCCATCTTTTGCTGTTGCGTACACCCGCTCCGTCGCATATGCTTTTGAATCATACCCACCTAGTACTTCTTGTTGCTTTTTTAAGGTCTTAGCCTTTGTTTGTAAATCGTAATCGAAAATAGATGCCGGCGTTGTTAAAGATGTATAAGCATAACGCAAAGTAGTGCTATTATAATCCGGATTTGCATTTATTGATGCAGAGTAGGCTGCTTCTTCAAAGTTGATGTAATACTCCTTGTTAGTGCCTATATTACGAACATTCAACTGGATTAACCCATCCTTTCTTTCCTCCAACACAACAAAATCTCTAAACTCCTCTACACTTTGTAATAATACATCCTTGCGGTGTGGCACTACTTCTTTCCAGTTTTCACTTGTAGTTTTATCAATTGGACATTCCATTAACTTAAAATTCAGCGCATCTAAATTGGTACGAATTAAGAATTTGTCTTCCAATGCAATCACATCATATAAAACATTCTGTATTCTGGGCTGAAATATTTTGAATGGTGCTGCTGGAGTTTTTGCATCAATCATGCGTGTTTCAGATGAAAGGGTTGCCTGTGAAACGATAAAAATAAATTTATTGTTTTTGGTTTTACCTACACCTATATAATTGCTCTTGTCTTTTTCTTCATAAACCACTTTGTCGGTTGAAGCATCCGTTCCCAAAACGTGCTTTTTAATTTTTTCTGAAAGTAGGGAAATCGGATTGTTTGCAGTGTAGAAAATAGTTTTGTTATCACCTGCCCAGGTTGGATCGCCACTTGTTCCGGGAATAGCATCTTTATAGATTTCACCCGTCACTAAATTTTTTATATGAATAACATACTGTCTTCTGGAAACTTCATCTACCCCATAAGCTAGCAGTTGATTGTCTTCACTTATTGTAAAACCGGTAACCCCATAGTATGCTTTACCTTTAGCCATCTCATCTACATCTAACAATATCTCTTCAGGTGCATTAAGAGTCCCTTTTTTTCTACAATACTTGTAGTATTGCATCCCTTCCACAGTTCTGGTATAATAGAAGTAGCCATTTTTAAATACAGGCACACTCTCATCTTTTTCTTTAATTCGAGCCTTCATTTCGCTGAAAAGTTTTTCTTGCAATAACTTGGTGCCACTCATCATGGTATCTGTATATGCATTCTCCGCTTTTAGGTAGTCTATAACATTAGAACTGTCTTCCCCTTTGTTAAAGAAGTCAATCATCCAATAATAATTGTCTATTACAGTATCTCCATGTATAACTCTTGTATGTGGCTTAATTGCAGCTATTGGTGCTTTAATAGCGGGCCATGCATAATTTGTTTGGTTCATCGTCGACTTATTTTTGCAGGAAAAAATGGTGACTGCGCAAAAAATGATTATTACAGTTTGTTTCATTTTCTTTTTTTTATGCTGTTAAGGTATAAAAAAAAGCCATGGAAAATTTATTCAATGGCTTTTAAAACTGTTAATTTTTGTACTTATTTTTCTGCAGTTATGCCGGCTCTTAAATATTCGTTATTTAAGCGTGCAATATTGGCAATTGAAATTTCTTTCGGACAGGTAGCTTCACACGCACCGGTATTGGTACATGCCCCAAATCCTTCTTTGTCCATCTGTGCAACCATATTCATTACACGTGTTTTTCTTTCAGGATTCCCCTGCGGTAAGAGTGATAGGTGAGAAACCTTAGCACTTAAGAATAACATCGCTGAACTATTTTTACAAGCCGCAACACACGCACCACACCCAATACACATAGCAGCCGCAAAAGCACTGTCTGCGTTATCTTTATTAATTGGTAAAGAGTTGCCATCTACCGCATTACCCGTATTTACGCTGATGTACCCACCGGCCTGAATAATACGGTCAAATGCTGATCTGTCTACCATCAAATCTTTGATCACTGGAAACGCAGTTGCTCTCCAAGGCTCTACTACAACGGTATCACCATCTTTAAATGCACGCATGTGAAGTTGACAAGTTGTATTTGCTGCCCATGGCCCATGTGGCTTACCATTAATATACATAGAACACATTCCACAAATACCCTCGCGACAATCATGATCAAACGCAATTGGCTCTTTTCCTTCCACAATTAATTGCTCATTCAATACGTCGATCATTTCAAGGAATGACATTTCTGAAGAAATGTTTTTTACCGGATAGCTTTCAAACTTACCCTTATCACTGCTGTTTTTTTGTCTCCAAACTTTTACAGTCAGATTCATATTGTAGTGTTCCATAATTTGAAATATTTATATGTTGCAAGCGTACAACTTAATGCTGATTTTAATCATTGATTACTTGCGGCACAAATGGTTTAAAATATTATTTGTAGTTACGTTGAGTAGGTTTAATTACTTCATAATTCAATTTTTCCTTATGTAATTCCCACTGGTGATCTTTTTTAAACTCCCAGGCAGCAACATACATATAGTTTTCATCGTCTCTTAAAGCTTCTCCATCCGGTGTTTGATACTCTTCTCTGAAGTGTCCTCCACAGCTTTCATTTCTGTTAAGCGCATCAATACACATTAATTCACCCAATTCAATGAAATCAGCTACTCTGTTTGCTTTGTCCAATTCAGGATTCATTTCATTAATTTCTCCCGGAATTCTTACATCACTCCAAAATTCTTGCTTCAACGCCTGTACTTCACGAATTGCTTGTTCCAAACCTTCTTTGTTACGAGCCATTCCACATTTATCCCAAATTATTTTCCCTAAACGCTTATGAAAACTTTCTACTGTTTGCGTTCCTTTAATGTTCATTAAGTTCTGAATACGTTCGCTTACATTTTTTTCAGCTTCTTCAAACGCTGGATGAGTGGTTTCGATGGCTTTATTATAAATAGCATCTGCTAAAGTATTGCCTAATGTATACGGTATAACAAAGTATCCATCGGCTAAACCTTGCATTAAGGCAGATGCTCCCAATCTGTTGGCTCCATGATCGCTAAAGTTAGCTTCACCCAATGCATATAATCCCGGAACTGTAGTTTGTAACTCATAATCTACCCATAATCCACCCATGGTATAGTGAACTGCAGGGTATATGCGCATAGGCACTTCATAGGGGTTTTCACCAGTAATCTTTTCATACATGTCAAACAGGTTTCCGTATTTAGCTTTTACTACCTGCTTACCTAATGCAATGATTTCTTCTTTGCTTACATTATTGCGACCTTCCTTGCTCACTTCAATTTTACCATAACGCTCTATCGCATCTGCATAATCTAAATAAACGGCTTGTTTACTGCTGCCCACACCATATCCTGCATCGCAACGCTCTTTTGCAGCTCTAGATGCCACATCTCTTGGCACTAAATTACCAAATGCCGGATATCTTCTCTCCAAATAATAATCACGCTCTTCTTCCGGTATATCAACTGCTTTGCGGGTCTCATTCAAATTTTGAGGTACCCAAATTCTTCCATCATTTCTTAATGACTCCGACATCAATGTTAATTTTGACTGATGGTCTCCACTAACTGGTATACAAGTCGGGTGAATTTGTGTGAAACATGGATTAGCAAATGCTGCCCCATTTCTATGTGCTTTCCATGCAGCGGTAACATTGCTACCCATTGCATTGGTTGATAAATAAAATACATTACCATAGCCACCGGTGCACAATAAAACTGCATGCCCAAAATGTCTTTCTAATGTACCATTTACTAAATCACGTGCTATAATTCCACTTGCTTTACCATCAATTTTCACCACTTCCAGCATCTCATGGCGAGCATACATTTTCACATTACCCAATGCCACCTGACGCTCTAATGCCTGGTATGCTCCAATTAGCAATTGCTGACCTGTTTGTCCGGCTGCATAAAATGTTCTCTGAACCTGTGTGCCACCAAATGAACGGTTACTCAATAATCCGCCATATTCACGTGCAAATGGAACCCCTTGTGCCACACACTGATCAATAATATTTACACTTACTTCCGCTAAACGATGAACATTGGCTTCACGTGCACGGTAATCGCCCCCCTTTATGGTATCATAAAATAAACGGAAAACGCTATCTCCATCATTTTGATAGTTCTTTGCAGCGTTGATACCGCCTTGCGCAGCAATAGAGTGTGCCCGGCGAGGGGAGTCCTGAAAACAAAAGGCTTTTACCTTATATCCCAATTCTCCTAGTGAAGCTGCCGCAGATGCCCCCGCTAAACCGGTACCGACTACAATAACTTCTAATTTTCTTTTATTTGCAGGATTTACAAGCTTACAATGCCCCTTGTAATCGATCCATTTTGAATCAAGTGTTCCGGATGGTATTTTAGAGTCTAACATATATTGCAATGTTTGTTTTAATTAGAATGATTGTTAAAGGGAAGTAATGAAACTTTTATTAGTTCCAGCTTCTGTATTTTTTATTTTACCCAACCTAAATAAAAGCTGATGGGCATTAGTGCAAATACTAAAGTAATGATTACTGAAAATCCGTATCCCATACTAGTTAGCATTAAATGATAACGCTTATTATGTACGCCTAATGTTTTAAATGCACTTTGGAAACCATGCGCTAAGTGATAGCCTAACGATAAACATCCCAAAACGTACACAATCACTACCCATAACTCAGTAAAGGTGGATTTCATTTTTTCATATAAATTAATTTCCTCTCCTAACAAAAAGTTTTGATTAGATCTGTTTGGAAACCAAAAGTCAGATAAATGAAGTACTAAGAAAAGCAAAATCAAGGTGCCTAAGATCCCCATACTTCTACTGTACCATTTGCTACCACTATTGCCATAGTTAACGGCATAGCCAACCTTACGCTTACTTCTGTTGCCTAATTCTAATGTTAAGCCTTGAATAATGTGTAATAGAAGACCCGCAAACAGACCAATTTCTAATATCCTTGGTACCACATTCGCTCCCATAAAATGGGCGCCTTTGTTGAACATTTCACCATGGTCGTTGGCCCAAATACAGGCATTTAGCCCTGCATGCACTACTAAAAATAATATCAAAAAAATTCCGGTTAAACCCATGATGAGTTTTTTACCGACAGATGTAGAGAAGACTTGTTTCCAGGTCATAATTCAGTTTTAATGGTTAAATCTTTACAAAAATAATACATCAAGCAATGCCAATTGATAAAATGTTATTTTTCCTGGAATTTAATAACAAGTTATTATGTAAACAGTTTAATTCCGCCTAATTAATTTTTTTTGTTTATTTAATCATATCTATCTATTCAATTCTTTAAACAGTATTTTCAACCGTTTACATAAAATTATCTAATTAAAAGCAAATACCTAGTTACTTTTGGGTATGCTTAAATTACTGAGTATTTTATGGACCAGCTTTAGAATGGCTTTGCAAGAGTTACGCGTTAATAAATTGCGTACGTTTCTTTCTTTGTTCGGAATCACTATTGGTATATTCTGTATCATCGGAGTATTGGCAACGGTAGATAGTCTAGAACGTAAAGTGCAAAACGATTTAAAGTCACTTGGTACAAATACCATCTATATCGATAAATGGAATTATGGCGGTGGGGCCGATTATCCTTGGTGGAAGTATGTTAAACGCCCGGCAATGAAATACGATGAAATGAAGGTGATTAAAAGTAAAAGCCAACTGGCATCTTATGTTGCCATGTTTGTCAGCAATAATGTGAACCTGAATTATGGAGATGTTATACTCAACAACATTAACATGTACGGCGTTTCAAACGAATTCAGTAATATACAATCTATTGAAGTTGATTTTGGTCGTTACTTAAATGAGTCTGATTTTACACGTGGCGCTGGAATTGGAGTGATAGGGTATAAAGTGGCGGATGAATTATTTGGAAACGCTGAAAAAGCCATTGGTAAAGAAGTGGCTTTTGGCGGAAGGAGAGTATATGTAGTAGGCGTCATCAAAAAACAGGGGCAGAGCTTTGTCGGTGGATATGATTATGATAATTGTCTGATGGTACCTTACCGCTATTTTGCCAGTATATTCAACCCCGATAACAATAACCCCAACATTATGGTGCAGGGTAAAAGAAATATTGCTTCTTCTGCTTTAGCCGATGAATTAAATGGAGTTATGCGGCAAAT
>JBIIAP010000198.1:0-5047 GCA_044239855.1 Sediminibacterium sp.
AACTGCCTAAAATCGGCAAAAATAGTCGATGGGTACCTAAAAAACCATCTAGTACTATTTCTAAAACTTCCAGATTAATAATAATAAATCCGGCATAAATTATTAAATGCATAATGGCTACCAATGGGTTTTTAAACATCTTTTTTTGCCCAAGTGCCAGTAATAACAAGTTTTTCCAACGTTTTTGAGGTTGATCGCTCAGATTTTCGTCTTTACCTAAAAAAATATTTCGCTTAATCTCTGATGCTTTTTTTATAAAAAAATAAGTACCAATGGCTGCTAAAATAAAAAATCCGATTGGAGAAATAATTTGCATAAAATAGAGTTATAATGCTAAGATAGTAATTTCATCGCTGCCTGAATCAATTGTAGATTGCATTTATTGTTGTTATTTTGATGTATAATTCAATAACAATGTCTGATAAAAGATATATACTTACCAAAGAGGAGGCAAATCAAAAAATACTTCGAATGAGTATTCAATTAGCTGAAAACCTTACCGACAGTAGCGCACCGGTGATTTTAATAGGAATAAAGGAAAATGGTTTGGTACTTGCTGACAAAGTAAGCGGGCTGTTAAAAAATTATATATCTAATTCCATAAAAACTATTTCTATAGAGTTAGACAAGGGTCATCCTAAAACGGTTTTACTTAGTGAAAACTTAGATGCTTTGGGGGCTAATATGGTGTTAATTGACGATGTTGCAAATAGTGGTCGTACCATGTTGTATGCGCTTAAACCATTACTGGATATGTATCCAAGAAGTATTCAGACAATGGTATTAGTAGAACGAATGCATAAGCTTTTTCCGGTGGAGCCTAATTATGTTGGCCTATCATTAGCAACTACACAAGAAAATCATATACAAGTAGAAGTGATTAATGGAGAGATTACAGGTGCTTTTGTAATATAATTTAAGCAACTTTAAGTATTTATCCCTTTACTTAATCCCTTGTGGGTATGGAATTGTCGAAATTTATTATTAAAATTGTTATCTAAAATTGATGTATGGATAGTGTTATTCAAGAAAGAATTAATGTTTGGCTAAATGGTAATTATGATGCTGAAACCAAAAATATTATAGCGGAATTTCAAAAATCTAATCCCGATGAATTAGCGGACGCTTTTTACCGTAATCTGGAATTTGGTACCGGAGGATTAAGGGGGTTGATGGGTGTAGGAACTAATCGGGTGAACAAATACACCATTGGCATGGCTACACAAGGCTTCGCTAATTATTTGAAAAAGACTTACGGAAATGAAGAAATTAAGTTAGCTATTGCACATGATAGCAGAAACAATAGTCGTTTTTTTGCCGAAACCACTGCCAATGTTTTTGCTGCCAATGGATTCAAAGTTTATTTATTTGAAGCGCTTCGTCCTACACCGGAACTAAGTTTCGCAATTCGTTATCTGGGTTGTAAGGCAGGTGTTGTTTGTACTGCTTCTCATAATCCTAAAGAATATAATGGGTATAAAGCGTATTGGAATGATGGCGGACAATTAGTTCCGCCACATGATAAAAATGTAATCAGCGAAGTAGAAGCTATTCAAAACGTTAACGATGTAAAATGGTCTGGAGGTGAAGCCAATATCACCATAATAGGTAAAGAGTTGGATGAAGCTTATATGAATATGGTGCACAATTTGAGCGTTTATCCAGATGTGATAGCAAAACAACATGACCTTACAATCGTTTATACACCTATACATGGTACAGGTATCATGTTGGTTCCACAGGTATTGAGTAAATTCGGTTTTACCAATGTTACTGTAGTGGACGAACAATCAACTCCGGACGGGAATTTTCCAACTGTAGTTTACCCTAATCCGGAAGAGAGCGAAACCATGAGTATTGGTCTAAACAAGGCTAAAGTATTAAACGCCGATATTTTATTGGGTACAGACCCTGATGCAGACAGAGTAGGTATTGGTGTGAAGAATCATAAAGGCGAATGGGTGTTAATGAACGGAAACCAAACTGCTGTATTAGCTTTTGCTTACATGATAGAAGCTCGTAAAGCTAAAGGAATAGCTCGTTCCAACGACATGGTTATTTCTACAGTAGTTACTACGGAAATGATTAATCAGGTAGCAAAACAAAATAATGTTGGCTGCTATAACGTATTAACCGGGTTTAAATGGATTGCAGAAAAAATAAAAGAATTAGAGGGTAAAGAAAATTATATAATAGGAGGGGAGGAAAGTTTTGGTTTAATGATCGGCGACCAAATTCGTGATAAAGATGCAGTTAGTGCAGTTGCGATAATGTGTGAAATGGCTGCCTATGAAAAGAATCAAGGAAAAACCTTATTTGATAAAATGATTGAATTATATATTCAATATGGATTTTATTATGAGCATTTAATCAGTATAACCAAAAAGGGGATGAACGGGCAGAAGGAAATTGCAGACATGATGCAAGGATATCGTAATAATCCACCTCAACAAATCAATCATTCTGCAGTGGTTACCCTGTTGGATTATGAACTTCAAAAGGGCAAAAATCTGATAACAGGAGAAACGTGGGATATTCAATTACCTAAAAGCAATGTTTTACAGTTTATTACAGCCGATGGCAGTAAGATTTCAGCTCGACCATCGGGAACTGAACCTAAAATAAAATTTTATTTTAGTGTAAATACAACGCTGGAATCCAAAGAAGCATTTGATAGTAAACAGTTAGAACTTGTTGAACGAATTAATGGAATTATAAGCAGTATGGGGTTGAAATAAACTTGCTTTATATTTGCATTATGCAATCAATCGGAAAGTTTACAGATGATTTCAGACATCAGGGGATGCGTAAAAAATTAATAGAGAATTTACGCGAGAAAGGCATAACAGATGAAGCCGTGTTAGCTTCCATGAATGCTATTCCCAGACACTTTTTTCTTGATATGGCGTTTGAAAAAATAGCCTATGAGGACAAAGCATTTCCAATAGCAGCTGATCAAACTATATCCCAACCATATACAGTTGCCTATCAAACGCAATTGTTGCAAATTAAAAAAGGGGATAGGGTATTAGAAATTGGTACAGGAAGTATTTATCAAACCACCATTCTTGCTGAAATGGGCGCTCAAATGATTTTTACCATAGAAAGGCAAAAAAAATTGTTCGACTTGCAAAAAAACTATGTTTTTAAAGGGAAGTTTTTAAATATTAAATTCTTTTATGGAGATGGTTTTGAAGGGCTGCCTACATATGGACCTTTCGATAAAATTTTAATAACCGCAGCCGCTCCATTTATACCCCCAAAGTTAGTTGAGCAACTAAAAGTAGGAGGCTATATGGTACTGCCTGTAGATGAGGGTGATAATCAAAGAATGCTCCGTATAACAAAAAAGACAGATGGTAGTGTAATACATGAGCAATTTGAAGAATTTTCATTTGTACCAATGTTGACAGGTAGAAATGCCTAAAAAATGAAGGGTAGATACACATTCATCAAAAATGAGCATCTACCCTTCAAAAGTTTTAAATGCCAAACTTATTGCATCATATCCATTCCTCCACTTTGATCAGCCTTGGTGTTTTTACGTTTAAACAAACTGACATCGAATTTACCAAAACGATAACTAAAGTTTAAACGCAATACTTGTGGATCTCTTCTGCGTTGATTAGTTTGGTTGAATAGGCTGCTTGAGGAATAAGACTCAAATAATTGAGTTCTTAAAATATCATTCATGCTTAATGTTATATTAGCTGTTCTTCCTTTTTTCCAGGTAAATTCTTTCCTAATAGCTAAATCAATACCATAACGTGGTAAATTGTAGCCTTGAGAAC
The DNA here is from genome assembly GCA_044239855.1 of Sediminibacterium sp. GTDB lineage: Bacteria > Bacteroidota > Bacteroidia > Chitinophagales > Chitinophagaceae > Sediminibacterium. The sequence continues at coordinate 3,792 of JBIIAP010000198.1, forward strand.
CAGTTTGAGGACCACCGCCCCACATCATTCCTCCACCACCCATTCCGCCTCGTCCGCCACCACCGCCAGAGCTTGGGGGTAATACTGTTTTCGCTTGATAATCTCCACTTAATTGTAAAGACAATCCTTTTGATACCTTAAAAGTATTGTTCAACTTACCGAACCAACTTAATTGTTCCTGACTCAAGTTTGCTTGTCCGGGTACATTGGCATTGATTTTTGAATTAAATAAGTTTAAGCTGGCTGTCATTTCCCACCACTTAAAAAGATTGGTTTTGTTGCTTAATTCAATACCATAAGTATATGCGTCGTTTGCGTTTATATATGTATTAAAATATGCACTATCACCCGGTATTAAGCCATTTTTATCGCGATATATGTATCGTGTAATAAGGTTTGTTGAGTATTTAAAATATGCTGTAGCCAGGAAATTAGACCCCTTGTTGTAAGCATTATTCCAAGATAATTCAAGTGAATTGGTGAATTCAGGGTTTAAACCAGGATTACCAATATTAATATTCTGAGGATCTGAATAATCAGCAAAGGGCATTAATTGGAAGAAATTAGGTCTGTTTATTCTTCTCGAGTAGTTGATTTGATAATCTTGCTTATCATTTAACTTGTAGGTAATAAAGGCACTTGGAAACAGACTTAATGGGTAATTTATTTTAAATGAAGCAGAATCTATTCCGGATGCGTTTAATAATGTTCCCAGATAGTTAGAACTTTCAGCACGCAATCCCAATTGATAACTCCATTTCTTCACTTTAAAGCTAAAAGTGGTATATGCGGCATATACCTGATCATTGTATTTATATTTACTACTGATTGCCGGAATTAATACATAATCGTTAGCTGAATTACTGAAACGGTATTGATTTAAAATATTGCTAAAGTCTCTAATCGCGCCTCTTGCACCAGCTTCAAATTTAGTATCATCCGTTAAAGGATTCTCATAATCAAGCTGAAAAGTGTGGTTCGTAGTATATCCATCCCCTAATCCTTTTTGCAGTATAGGACTACTTTTAGAGCTGCCATCCTTGTAATAAGTGTAATTATCTATATTACTTGCATTATTATTATCGCTTTTGTTATAATTGTAGTCAGAGGAAATATTGTGTCCATTTTTCGCAAAATTGTGCTTGTAACTTAATTGCGTTCCTATATTTCTGAAATTGGCTGTAGATAAAGTTGCAATATTAGAATAAGACGCAAAGGCACCTGAAATAGTAGAGTCTACTTTTTGCATTTGATCA
>JBIIAP010000032.1:0-16411 GCA_044239855.1 Sediminibacterium sp.
TGGTATATAATAACGCAAAAAGATTTTTTTTGTTTAAACTTTAGCCCTGTTTTTTTAAACAAACTATCTTTTTATTCAAAACGTTTAAACAATATACGACTAATTAGCCAAAATATTCCACATATATGCGTTGTGTTTCATATAATTTAACACAATGAAGCTTAACAGTTTCAGGTAAATGATTGGCTAATTCATTCCAAATAGCAATAGCTAAATTTTCAGTGCTGCACATTTTTCCATCCATAAATGGCACATCCAGATTCAGGTTTTTATGATCCAAATAATCAATTACATTTATTTTTATTAGCTTACTGAGTTCTTTTACATCGAAAAGAAAACCGGTGTCGGGATGGGGATCCCCTTTTATGGTAACATATAGGTCGTAGTTGTGCCCATGCCAGTTGTCATTAGCACACACGCCAAAAACGGCCTCATTTTGCTCTTTAGACCACTTTGGATTGTATAACTTATGGGCTGCGTTAAAATGTTCTAATCTGGTTAGGTACACCATTCGGACTAATAATTTTTGCAAAGGTACAAAAACTAAGAAAGTTGACCATTTTTCATCAACTTTACATTTAAAAGTAAAAATTCAACAGTTTAAAGTAAAAATATACACTTGAAGATCATCATCATATCTGCTACCGAAATGGAGTTCAGGGAATTGAAAGCGCATTTTAACAACAACCCGGCTATCCATCAGCATAATGTGTCTATACAATTTATGGTATCCGGAGTGGGTATGTTAAGCAGTTCGTATACATTAACCAATATTGCATTAAAAGCAACACCCGATTTAATCATTCAGATGGGGATAGCAGGAAGTTTTGATGAAAACTTATCGCTTGGAAAAGTAGTAGTAATAAATAATGAAGTATTAGGTGATATGGGAGTGGAAGAGCAAGGCATTTGGCATGACCCTTTCGATTTAAAATTAGCAGACCCCAATGATGATACATTTGAGCATGGGGCATTACCTAATCCTTGGCTAAAAGACTACAATTTGCTTCAACTTCCCGAAGTAGGGGCGCTAACCGTCAATCAGATTAGTACAAACAAAAAAAGGATGGCCATGTTATCAGCAAAATATAAGGCTTCACTTGAAAGTATGGAGGGTGCGGCATTACATTATGTTGCCCGTAAAGAAAATATCCCATTCATACAAATTAGAAGTGTTTCTAATTATGTAGGGGAAAGAGATAAATCGAAGTGGTTGATGAAAGCATCCATTTCAAACCTGAACAGCATTGTATTGCAACTTATAGAACAACTGATCGCTATAAAATAAGGACATGAAGTTTACATTAGCATTTTCGCCCTGCCCCAATGATACCTTTATTTTTGATGCGCTGGTAAATCATAAAATTGATACAGAAGGCCTGGAATTTGATGTGCATTTAGAAGATGTACAAACCCTTAATGAATGGGCGCTGCAGGGGAAAATGGATTTTTCGAAAATCAGTTATGGGGTATTGCATTTAGTGCGCAACCAGTATGAACTTTTAAATAGTGGCGGGGCGTTAGGAATGGGTGTAGGTCCTTTGTTGATCAGCCAATCGCCCGCTAATTTCAATAGCCATAAAGCGTTACAGGCATTTATTAAAGAAAAAGTTATTGCGGTACCCGGTTTAAATACTACTGCTCATTTATTATTTTCCTTGGCATTTCCTGAGGCAAAAAATAAAGTGTTCAAAGTATTTCATGAAATAGAAGCAGCTGTTTTATCAGGAGAGGTAGATGCGGGTGTAATTATTCATGAAAATAGATTCACTTATGCAGCAAAAGGATTGCACAAGTTGGTAGATTTAGGCGCATTTTGGGAAGACACACAAAAAGTACCCATTCCATTAGGGGGTATTATTGGAAAGCAATCTATTGATAAAAAAATTATTCGTCAGGTAGATACCCTTATTAAAAAAAGCATACAATATGCTTTTGACAATCATCCGAATATTGCTGCATTTGTAAGAGCGCATGCGCAGGAAATGAGTGAAGAAGTTATGCAACAACACATTGATTTATACGTCAATAATTATTCAATCGATTTAGGAGAAAATGGGCGTAAAGCGATTGATGTGCTATTGGGATTATCGACCTCGAATCTGATTTAGTACATTTATTAGCGTTACTCACCCTTCAATGCTTTGGCATAAGTCTCTAACACCCGTTTACGCGCAACCTCATGAATAATAATGGGCTGAGCATAAGTCAGTTCCTGAAATTCGGGGACCCATTTTTTAATATAGGTTAATGATTTATCGAATTTTTCTGTTTGCAAATAGGGATTAAACACTCTGAAATAAGGGGCTGCATCGCAACCGCTGCCACTAGCCCACTGCCATCCTCCATTATTAGCTGCCAAATCAAAATCCAATAACTTTTGTGCAAAATAAGCTTCGCCCCAACGCCAGTCGATCAGTAAATGTTTGGTTAAAAAAGAAGCAACAATCATGCGCACTCTGTTGTGCATAAAACCGGTTGCATTCAATTCCCGCATACCTGCATCAACAATTGGATAACCGGTGTTCCCGTCACACCAACGAGCAAATTCTACTTCATTATTTCTCCATTGAATACGATCATAATCCGACTTAAAGGATTGCCCCATCCCTACTTTTGGAAAGTGCCATAAAATGGCATGATAAAAATCTCTCCAAATCAATTCATTCAAATAAGTTTCATTCAACTGCTGAGCAACTTTTGCTAACTGACGAATACTTATTGTGCCAAACCGGAGATGAACACCCATTTTAGAAGTGCTATTGGCAATTCCCGGAAAATTTCGATTTTCCGTGTAGTGCTTAATGATATCGTTTTGTACAATTTTTGAAGGAAAAGCTAACCCTGTTTTAACAAATCCAATGCTTTCAATTGAGGGTAATGGTTGCTCCGGTTGTTTTAAAAAATTTTGAACGTATTGTTGCGTATTGCATTCTTGCAGATCATTTTGGGTTAATCTCGATTTCCATTTTCTGGAATAGGGGGTAAATACCGTATATGGCTTGCCATCGTCTTTCACCACTTCACTTTTTTCGAAAACCACCTGATCTTTAAAGGTTTCAAAAGTGGTGCCATTTTTTAGCAAAAGTGAAGCAATCGTTTCATCACGCTTCATTGCATAGGGCTCATAATCATGATTAGTAAATACAGTATCTACTTGATATTGCTCCAATAATTTTTCATATATATTTTCAGGAGACCCATAAAATACATTCATAGAGGCACCTACAACTATAAGTGCCTTATGCAGGTCTTCAAGCGCAGCATGAATAAATTCTACTCTTCTATCACTCTTATCTTCAAGCTTATCTAAAATATTTTTATCAAAAATAAAGATAGGAAGAACGGGCAATCCGCTTTTTAATGCATAAAACAATCCCACATTATCAGCTAAACGAAGGTCTCTTCTGAACCAAAAAATATTTATATGAGGTTTCAATTTATACTATTTAGTGTTTTTATTTTGCACATAAAATCTGCTTTAAATTCGTATACGAAACATAAGCAAAGTTTTTTTGATCGGCACATTTTGTGTTTTAAAGTCTAATACATTACAAAAAAGAAAGTAAATAGTTTACTAGGTAAATGCTAAAAAAAATCCCGATTGTTGTTACAATCGGGATTTTTTATGAAAAGTAATTCAAATTAGAATTTAGGAACTAACTCAACTCTTCTGTTTAATGCTCTTCCTTTTTCAGTTTTGTTATCAGCAACAGGATTTGCAGAACCAAACCCTTTTGCAGATAAACGATCAGCTGACAATCCTTTTTTAACTAAGTATTGTAAAGCAGCTTCTGCACGTTTAAGAGATAAAGCATTGTTGATTTCATCGCTACCAGTATTATCGGTAAATCCTTCCACTTCTAACTTTAATGTTGGGTATTGCTTCATTAAGTTAATAACCGGTACTATTTTAGATTTTGCAGTTGCTGCATTAGCTAATTTAGTTGTACCTGTATAGAAATAGAATATTTTAGCAACGCGAGTCAATTCAGGAGCAATATCCGGACAACCAGCGTTAGCAGCTATACCAGGTACTGAAGGACACTTATCTTGCTCATCATTTACACCATCGTTGTCAGTATCCGGAACCGGACAACCTGCAAAGTTAACAGATCCTGCAACAGTAGGACATTTGTCTTGTTCGTCATTAATTCCATCATTATCCGTATCAGGGATTGGACAACCGCTGTATTTAGCAATACCTGCAACAGTTGGGCATTTGTCTTGTTCATCGTTCAAACCGTCGTTATCTGTATCAGGAACAGGGCAACCATTGTATTTAGCTAAACCGGCAACAGTTGGACACTTATCCTGATCATCATTGATGCCATCTTTATCGGTATCAACTGCAGCAACCGGAGCTACGGCAGCCTTAATAGGCTCAGATTTTTTGGTCAATTTTCTACCCAATAAGTTTAACTTAAGACCTGCCTGAACACCACGATTAAAAAATTGAACACCAACATTAGGGTTGGTAGTAGATTTCATGTCAGATAATCCATGCATGTATCTTGCATAAATCTGTAACTTTTTACCAGAGAAGAACTCCAATCCACCGGTAACAGTGGTTGTAATAGACTCGTATTGGCCTTTATAATAATTTGAAGCTGCTTCATTGTTGGTAAGCTTATTGGTAAAGTCAACTTGAGGGCCGGCTAATATAGTTACATCATTATTTAATTTATACTTCATTAACAATGGAACAGATTGATATTGAATAGTTCCGGAAAGTTGACCTGAAGAATTGAATTTAGGAGAATACTTTAATACATGGTATTGAAACTGAGGCTCAAATGACCATTTTTTATTGATAGGAATATTCAGCCATAGCCCTGCAGCATAACCTAATCCGAGGTTATATTGGTTGTTTACTACATTTTTTTTAAGGGTAAATAAAGAGCTATTTGCAGCTCCTAAAATTCCACCGCTTATTGCTTCTTTTTTTGCAACTGATTGGGCATTCATTTGAATGCTAAAAAAACATAACACTGCTACAGACAGCATGTTTTTGGTTAATTTCATTGTTTTTGTTTTACTTTATTATGAACTAAATTCTCTTGAATAAGAAATGATGGAATGTCAAAATTACAAAAATTATCCTAAAATAAAACTTTTTATACATTAAAAAAACATCAAAGAATTTGTTCAGCGCTAATATACAAGTTGATTTTATAAAAAAATATCCATGAATTTTCTGTAAAGTGATTCTGAAAATTGGTTGGGATACTCATTGTCTTCAAATTGTTTTACCCATTTGATACCTGCAACAACATTCGTTAAAAAAATCTCATCCGCATTTAATAAATCGTCGGGTTTTAATGCAGTTTCTTCAACGGCATATTCGTTTTTTCTAAATTGTTCTAATAAATACCTGCGCATTACCCCTGCTATTGGGCCTTCCGATAAAGCGGGCGTTTTAATGATATTATTCTTTACAATGAATATATTCGAAAAAGTAGCATCCGCTAAATTTCCATATGCGTTTAACAAGACAGCGTCGTTAAGTTGATTTTCCTTTGCCCATATTGCGGCCATTGTGTAGGGCAAATAATTGTTGCTTTTAATTGTTGAAAAAAAGTCAGGAGATTTAACCGTTCCAGTATAGATGCCAATATCCAGTCCAATTTCATTCATCTTATTGCTATTCAGATCTAGCCCCCAGCTTTCAATTATGATGTGTGGAAAATGGTTGAGTTCATCAAAAAGATCACCGTTACCCCTGTATACCATTATTCTGATCTTAGCTAATTGCTGATGATTATTTTTTTTAACCAGTTCATTAATAGCATTTATTAGATAATTGGTAGATAAAAAAGAAGGTGCGACAAACTTAAACGTCTCCAATGCATGAAAAAAGCGCTCCATATGGAATGCTTCCAATAATATTTTCCCTTTGCTCCATTTTAATGTTTCAAAAAATCCATCCCCGTATCGAAAAGAACGATTATTATGCGGAATAACCAGTTTATCTGAGCGGATAAAATTTCCATCATTAAAAATAAATAATGTTTCGTCCATAGGTACAAATATAGAATGAAGCTAAATTCGTTGTACAGATAATTTATAGATAATGAAAATAATCAATATAATTCAAGCATTAGAACAACTAGCTCCTTTAGCATTTCAGGAATCATATGATAATGCCGGATTAATTACCGGCTCAGTGGATTGGAATTGTAGCGGTATACTGTGCACACTAGATGCCACTTTGGAGGTTTTGCAGGAAGCGAAAGACAAGCATTGCAATTTGGTTGTTGCCCATCATCCAATTTTATTTAAGGGTTTAAATAAAATAAATGGGAAAAACTATGTAGAGCAAGCCATTATATATGCAATAAAACATGATATAGCTATCTACGCAATACACACCAATCTTGATAATGTATCGCATGGTGTGAATTTAACCATTGCTGAAAAGTTAGGATTAACTCAAACCCGAATATTAGACCCCAAAAGAAATCAACTTCTTAAACTAATCACTTTTGTACCTGGTAGCCATGCCCAAGCAGTTCAACAAGCATTATTTAATGCAGGCGCAGGACAAATTGCTGAATACAGTGAATGCAGTTTTAGCATAGAGGGAATGGGCACGTTTAAGGGATCTGATCAATCTAATCCAACAATTGGTCGTAAAGGAATCCGGGAAACAACCCCTGAAACACGCATTGAAGTTATTTTGCCCGTACACTTGCAAAAACAAGTACATGCAGCATTAATCAAAGCGCATCCTTATGAAACTGTAGCCTATGATTTTATACCCATCATCAATGAACATCAACAGGTGGGAAGTGGCATAATGGGCGAACTTGCCAATGAAATGTCGGAAATTGCTTTTTTAAACCTGTTAAAAGAATGTTTTAACCTGTCGGTTGTTAAACATACGCCACTTTTGGGTAAAAATATTCGCAAAATAGCTGTTTGTGGAGGTGCGGGAAGTTTTTTAATTTCCAGGGCATTGCAAGCCGGGGCAGACTTTTTCATCAGTGCTGACATAAAATATCATGAATTTTTTGATGCTGAAAACCGTATGGTAATTGCCGATATAGGCCATTGGGAGAGCGAACAATTTACCACTGAACTGCTTTTTTCGTATTTAACCACTAAATTCCCTAACTTTGCCGTCCTAAAAACGGCGATTCACACCAATCCGGTGCGCTACTTTTTAGGGTAATCTCAAACTATAATTACATATGGCATCTGTAAAAGATTTCTCCGTTGAAGAAAAATTAGTGAACCTGCTGCGTTTACAAAAGATCGATAGTAAGTTAGATGAAATTCAGGTTTTAAAAGGCGAACTTCCCATGGAAGTGAGTGATTTAGAAGATGAAATTCAAGGTTTGCAAAGTCGCCAAACTCGTATTGAAGAGGAAATTAATGGTATCACTGAATTTATTGAAGGGAAGAAAAATACCATCAAAGAAAGTGAAGCCTTAATTGCCAAATACGAAAAGCAAAGCGACAATGTAAAGAATAACCGTGAGTTTGAAGCCATCAACAAAGAAGTTGAAATGCAACAGCTGGAGGTTAAATTGGCAGAAAAGCATATCAGGGATGCCAATGAGGAACTATCAGACAAGGTTAAAGCATTAGAAACCGCTAAAAAGCAGGTAGCAGTAAAGGAAGGCGTATTAAACCACAAAAAGAGTGAACTTCAGAAAATTATTGTAGATACCGAAAAGGAAGAAACTGCTTTAAATAAAGTTTCCGGTGAAGCGCGCAGCCATATTGATGAGCGTTTAATTTACAGCTATGACCGTATTCGTAACAGCTACAGAAACGGTTTAGCCGTAGTTCCTGTTGAGCGTGATGCTTGTGGGGGTTGCTTTAACTCAATTCCACCGCAGCGTCAGAGTGAAATACGTTTACACAAAAAAATCATCGTATGTGAAAACTGCGGTCGTATTTTAGTAGATGCGGACATGAACGATACTGTAGAAGCAAAATAGTACCATAATCGATTGTTTTTAATTTATATAACAATAAAGGGTAATCAATTGATTACCCTTTATTATTTTCGGGGAGCAATGAGGCTAATTTATTTAATAACCAGCTGTTTAATTATTTCAATAAGCGGGAAAACTCAAAAAACTTTTGAGTTTAACGCTGCAAGTATTCAGGCATATCAGGAAATAACCAGACTTAAAATTAAAATTGGCAGGCAACTGCTGGAGAAATCTGCCCAACAGAACCCACATAACCTTATTCCGGTTATGCTTGGGAGTTATTGTGATTTTTATAGCCTCTTTTTTAATGAAGACCCTGACGAATATAATAAACTGTATCCGGTTTTTGAGCAAAGGCTAGATGAGTTAAAAGAAGGGCCCAACTCCTCCCCCTTTTATTTATATTCACAAGCCATTGTAAGAATCCATCGTGCCGGTGTTTCGGTTAAATTCGGGCATCTTTGGGATGCCGGGTGGGATTTTAGAAAAGCATATCTTCTCCTAAAAGAAAATAAAAAAAAGTTTCCCGGATTTTCGCCCAACGATTTAATGTTTGGGGCACTTCAATCTGTAATAGGAACCATTCCAAAAGGATATAAATGGCTGGCCAATATACTGGGCATGAATGGCTCACTTACCGAAGGAATGAAAACCGTTCGCAATTATACCAACAGCAACGATGGATGGGCTAAATTCTTCTTTAATGAATCAGCTTTTATCTATCCTTATTTGCTTTTTTATGTCGACAACAAAAAAGAAGAAGCCTTGCAATTCATCTATCAAAAAAAGATAGATTTAGTGAATAATCACCTACTGGCCTACATGGCCACCAACATCACACTGAATAACAAACAAATTGAGTCATGTAAATCAATTATTCAGAACAGAAACAAATCGGATGATTACCTCCAGCTAAGTATATGGGATTTTCAAATGGGGTATGCCAAACTGTATCATTTAGATATTCAGGAAGCTAAAGTTTATTTTGAGCAATTTATTCACTCTTTCAGAGGGAACTTTTATATTAAAGATGTGTATCAAAAACTTAGTTGGTGCTATTTGTTACAAGGAAACATGAAAAAGGCCGAGGAAAACCGAGTGTTACAGTTAACTAAAGGTAGCATTGACACCGATGCCGATAAAAAGGCATTAAAAGATGCTAAGGCGGCAATTTGGCCTAACATCTTGCTTTTAAAAGCCCGCTTATTGAATGATGGTGGATACCATAATGAAGCTTATAAGTTATTAGCCAATAAAACAGAAAGTAGTTTCGAAAAAATTGAAGAAAAACTAGAGTTTTCCTACCGTATTGCCAGAATTTTTGATGATTTAGGCAAGGATGAAGAGGCCATACAAAAGTACCTGAATGCCATAAAAATCGGAGCAAACAGAAAAGAATACTTCGCATCCAGAGCGGCCTACCAAATTGGCCAGATTTATGAAATGAGGGGTTTAAAAGAGCAGGCCATCGCCTATTACCAAAAATGCATTGAAATGGAAGACCATGAATTTAAAGATTCATTGGATCAACGTGCTAAAGCGGGAATAGCTCGTTGTAAAGGCAGCTAAATGCCCTTATATAAAAAAATTAGAAAATAGTCTGCTAATGATTTAAACAAGCTTTGTTATCTTGCTGACAAATTTTATACTAAAACCATAAACCGGAAAACTTGCTTCGGAAATTAATCATACAGAATTACGCTATTATAGATGAAATCTCTATAGATTTCTCTGACAAGCTAAACATTATCACCGGTGAAACCGGTGCAGGAAAGAGTATTTTAATGGGTGCACTTGGCCTTATTTTAGGCGATCGGGCAGATACCTCCGTTTTGGTAAATACAGAGAAAAAATGCTTTATAGAAGGTTATTTTTCTGTAGACAACAAAGTAGATGTAATTGCGCTTTTAAAAGAAATGGATCTGGAATCCGATGAAGAATTGATACTTAGAAGAGAAATTGGCACCAACGGAAAATCCAGGGCATTTATTAATGATACGCCTACTACTTTGCAGCAACTGAAGAAGTTGGCCAGCTATCTGGTAGACCTTCATCAGCAATTTGATACGCTGGAATTAGGAGACAGTGATTTTCAGCGAGAAGTGATTGATGCGCTGGCTGGAAATGATGCGGCTATTAGACTTTACAGAAAAAGCTTCTTCGTATGGCAAACCAAGCAAAGGGAATTACAGGCACTTAAAGACGAAAAGACCGCTTTCTTAAAGGAATTCGACTACAACCAGTATTTATACAATGAGCTGGAAGAGTTGGATTTAAAAGAAAATGAATTAGAAAATATTGATGAAGAATTGAAAGTTTTAAATAATTCTGAAGATATTAAAGCTGGTATTCAACGAGTATACGTTGCTTTGAATGAAGATGAGCAACCAATCGTTGTTCAGTTAAAGCAACTCATCAACCAACTTAGTGCGTTTTCGGGTATGAACCATGAATTACCTGATTTGATTGAACGCATGAAAGCTGCACAGGTTGAATTAAAAGATGTGGCTGATGAACTGGAAAGGTTAAACAGCAATATTTTCTTTGATGATAAAAGAATTGAATGGATTAACCAGCGATTGAGTGATGGGTATAAATTATTAAAAAAACACAATGTAAAAACCACCGCCGAATTACTTCAATTAAAAGATACGCTTTCAGATAGCCTTCAAAATGTATTACAGATAGATGATGCCATTCAAATATTAGAAAAAGACATTGCAGAAAGACGAGGTCAACTGGAACGTGAAGCGGCTATTATTAGTAGAGAAAGGGCTCGAATTATTGCTCCTTTTGAAAGAGATGTAAATGTGCTGCTTAAGCAGGTTGGAATGCCAAATGCCCTTATTCAGGTTCGTTTAATTCCTTCTACACTGTATGAATTTGGTGTTGAGCAGGTTGAGTTATTATTTGATGCCAATAACAACAACCGTTTTGAGCCTATCCGAAAAGTGGCCAGCGGTGGGGAATTGAGCCGTTTAATGCTTTGTATTAAATCATTGGTAGCAGAATCCATAGACCTTGCTACACTTATTTTTGATGAAATTGATACCGGGATATCCGGTGAAGCTGCCAAACAAGTGGGACTTATTATGAAAAATATGTCTGCGAAAAGGCAGATTATTTGCATTACCCATCAGCCTCAAATTGCAGGCAAAGCCAATGCGCATTATTATGTGTATAAAGACAAGAAAGCAGATAAAATTCAAACTACTATCCGACGTTTAACTGATGAGGAACGCATTCATTCCATTGCACAAATGCTGAGCGGGGAACAACCAACAGCCGCAGCGTTAGACAATGCCAGGGAGATGATAAATAATTAAGTATGGGTAGTATGTGGATTAGCGTTATTTTAGCTGATTAAAATTAGAATATGGCATACAATTTATTGAAAGGAAAACGAGGCATCATCACTGGTGCATTAGATGAAAACTCTATTGCATGGAAGGTAGCCGAAAAAGCACATGAAGAAGGGGCAACATTTGTTTTAACCAACGCTCCTATTGCCATGCGCATGGGCGAAATCAATAAACTGGCAGAAAAAACAGGTTCAACTATTATACCTGCAGATGCTACCAATATTGATGAATTAACTAACTTATTTACTCAATCTCAGGAAGTACTTGGCGGCAAGCTAGATTTTGTACTTCATTCTATAGGAATGAGCGTAAATATCCGTAAAAAGATCCCTTATGCTGAATCTAATTACGACTATTTCATGAAAGGGATTGACGTTTCTGCTATGTCATTCCATAAAATGTTGGCGGTAGCTAAAAAATTAGATGCCATTAATGAATGGGGAAGTGTTGTTGCATTAACGTATATGGCGGCTCAACGTACTTTCCCTTTTTATACGGATATGGCCGATATTAAAGCTATGTTAGAATCTATCGGCAGAAGCTTTGGTTATCATTACGGTTTAGAGAAAAAAGTTAGAATCAACACTGTTTCTCAGTCTCCTACCAAAACTACAGCAGGCACCGGAATCAAAGGTTTTGGTGATTTTTATGATTTTGCCAATGCAGTTGCGCCTTTAGGTAATGCCAGTGCCGAAGATTGTGCAAACTATTGCATTACCTTATTCTCCGACCTCACCAGAATGGTAACTATGCAAAATCTATTTCATGACGGTGGATATTCTACTACCGGAGTAAGTATGGATGTGATGGAAAAATTGGGAATTGCTAATCAAGAATAAACAACTATCATATGAACCTAATTGATATACTGGGATATTTTGGGGCTTTTTTAAGTGCCATTACCTTTATTCCACAAGTGATTCAGGCCTGGAAAACAAAGAGTGTGGGAGATTTAAGTATTTGGATGATTCTTATTGTTATAACCAGTACAATCGTATGGCTTATATATGCAGTAAATGTAAATAGTGGGCCAGTGTTAGTGGCGAACTTAATTGTACTATGCCTATCCTTGTTGTTGTTCTATTTTAAACTTACGTTTAAAAAGCCTCATTAACAGGAATAAAAAATATAAAGTGCGGTAACAACCGCACTTTTTTATTTTTTAGTACTCATCTTCATTAAACATGAAGTCTTCTTGACTTGGGTAATCAGGCCAAATGTCTTCAATACTTTCATACACTTCTCCTTCATCGTCTAATTCCTGAAGATTTTCAACTACCTCCAGAGGCGCACCACTTCGGATGGAATAATCGATTAACTCATCCTTGGTAGCAGGCCATGGAGCCTCTTCTAAATAACTAGCTAATTCTAAAGTCCAAAACATAGTATCGATTATTTTTTGCAAAAGTAACCGTATAAATGATACCACCAAATGAGAGTTAATCACTTTTGTGCAAAGAAATACACAAATTATGCCTGCTTAAGGTCATGTTTTGTAGGTTTGTAGGAATAATTATCTAATATAGATGTTGAAAGCAGAAAAAATAACCCGAAAATTTGGTGAAGTCTCCGTTTTAAAGGGGGTAGATTTAACGATTGAACAAGGCGAAATCGTAAGCATTGTTGGATCATCCGGAGCCGGCAAAAGCACGCTCCTGCATATTTTAGGCACGCTGGACAAGCCCGATTCAGGTGCAATTTATTTGAATGAAGAAGCATTACTAAAATTAACTTCCAGGCAGTTAGCTGCATTTAGAAACAAAAACATGGGATTCATCTTTCAATTTCATCACTTGCTGCCCGAATTTGATGCAATAGAAAATGTATCGATACCCGGCTGGATCGCAGGTGCTTCAAAAAGAAATATTCGGGAGAGAGCAGCATATCTTTTAGAAACCTTAGGATTAGCCAACAGAATGACCCATAAACCAGGGGAATTATCGGGTGGTGAACAGCAACGCGTTGCAGTAGCAAGAGCTTTGATCAATGAACCCGCTATTGTATTTGCGGATGAACCAACCGGAAATTTAGATAGTCAAAATGCAAGAGAACTTCACCAATTATTTGTAAAAATTAATAAAGAGACCAATACCTCATTTTTAATTGTAACACATAATGAAGAACTAGCTGCGCTTAGTGGTAGAACATTACATATGAAAGACGGATTGATTGTATAATGCATTAAGAAACCCTTGGTCTCCAGGGGGTTTCCGGAATAGCTAATTGATGACTAAAATAGCGCGATAAAACAAATAAGTAATCACTCAATCTATTCAGGTATTTTATTACCATTGGTTCTACAAAAATATCTTGCTCCTGCATGTTTACGCAACAACGTTCTGCTCTTCTGCAAACACAACGGGCAATATGAGTTTGAGATACAGCCGGATGACCTCCGGGTAATACAAAAAATTTCATTGGGGGGAGCACCTCATTCATTTGATCAATCTGACGTTCAAGAAAAGTAATATCCTCCTCTTTTAAGTCAGGAATTTTCATCATAGGCTCTTTATCCGGATCACAAGCAAGTGATGAACCTACAGTAAATAACCGATCTTGTATTTCTTTTAATACCTCTTTGCTATGCACATCTACAGTCAAATCAAAGATTAATCCGATCCAGGAATTTAATTCATCTACCGTGCCATATGTATCGATTCGTATATGGCTTTTGGGGACTTTTGTTCCGCCTATCAAAGTTGTTTTCCCTAAGTCTCCTGTTTTTGTATAAATCTTATTGGACATATCTGATTATAGTTGTATAATGATTACAAAACAATAACAGAATAGTTCAATCAAAACATCAACTACCCGAGAAAATTTTAGTATTTAATTTATCGCTTTCTACTAATCCATCACGTAAACGAACTACCCGATGTGCATAAGCTGCAATATCTTCTTCATGCGTAACTAACACAACGGTATTGCCGGCTTTTTGAATAAGTTCGAACAGATGCATTACTTCTGTAGAAGTTTTAGAATCAAGATTACCGGTTGGTTCATCTGCCAATAGTATAGAAGGATTATTTACCAGAGCACGAGCAATGGCAACACGCTGAATTTGTCCGCCGCTTAATTCATTAGATTTATGATGACTTCTATCTGCTAAACCTACTTTCTTCAATGCTTCCAATGCTCTCTCCAACCGCTCTTTCTTAGAAACGCCGGCATACACCAATGGAAGCGCTACATTTTCAGCAGCGGAAAGCCTGGGTAGTAGGTTAAATTGCTGAAACACAAAGCCAATCTCCGTATTTCTCACTTCAGCCAAGTCATTATCCGGCATTTTACTTACATCCTTGCCATTTAAAATATAACTTCCACCGGTTGGAGAATCCAAGCAACCCAAGATATTCATCAAGGTACTTTTACCACTTCCTGAAGGCCCCATAAGTGCAACATATTCATTTTTAAATATGTCTAATGAAATGCCTTTTAAAACAGGAATGGCCTGTGCACCCATGTAATAATTCTTTTCGATTCCTTCTAAATGAATAATAGACGCTGTATTCGCCATAAACAGAGGTTTATTTTTTGATAACGGTAGGTACTTTAAAATAATTGCCATCAGCAAATGGGGCATTTTTTAATGCTACATCTCTTTGGATGCTTCCTTGCAATTGGTCTTCTCTCCAAACATTTTTTACATCACTCATAAAAAGCAAGGGTGCTACTCCTTTTGTATCTAATTCCTGCAGCTTTTCAATAAAACCAACCATGCGCGCTAAATCGTTTCTAAAAGATTCTTTTTTATCAGATTCAATCTCTAGACGCGACAGATGCGCCAGATTATCGATCATTTTAGTTGTAATTTCCATGATTGTACAAAAATAGCTGAAAGTAAGGCAAGATGAACGACCTAATTGTTAAATGGTAATTAATTGAAAGAAGCGGTCAATAATCGTTTTACAGTAAAATAAGTGTTTCAGTGATTTTTTTGTAGCCATTCAAAAATATATAAATATATTTTTTACTATTTATAAAAATATTTTAATGTTTTTTTAAATGTTCAACCATTATCATTAAATTACATTAAGAAATCAAATAATTCATAAAATAGACTAAACTCCCCTCAGCTTATGTTAGTGTATGTTTTATTAGCAGTTTACTTAGTCTGCCTTTATTTTGCTTACAAAGGAGCAGCATTAATAGAAGATTAATTTAGCTAGACTTGCCCGAATTAATTTAAAATCAAACCTTCAAAAAGTTTGATTTTTTTTATTGTTATAGCTTACCTTCGATTAAAATAGTTGCATAACTAACTATTTTAATCGAATAAAAATACATTATATATGAAACGTTCTATCAAAAAAGTTGCGGTACTTGGTAGTGGTGTAATGGGATCAAGAATTGCTTGTCATTTTGCAGGGATTGGCATACCCGTAATACTGCTAGATATGGTTCCGGCAAATGCAACGGAAAGTACTAAACCGCTGGAAAGAAATAAGCTGGTAAACGATGCTTTGCAAGCAGCAGTCAAAAGCAACCCTTCTCCTGTATACACTAAATCAGTTGTGAATAAGATCAGCACCGGTAATTTTGACGACAATATTTCGGAGATTTCAAGCTGCGATTGGATCATAGAAGTTGTAGTAGAACGTTTAGATATTAAACAGTTGATTTATGAAAAAGTAGAAAAACATAGAAAACCAGGCACGCTAGTTACTTCCAATACGTCCGGTATACCCATTCATTTAATGGCGGAGGGCAGATCCGATGACTTTAAGCAACATTTTTGCGGCACTCACTTTTTTAATCCGCCCAGATATTTGCGTTTATTAGAAATCATTCCAACTCCGTACACGCAACAAGAGGTAATAGACTTTTTAATGCATTACGGCGATTTGCATTTGGGAAAAACCACCGTACTCTGCAAAGACACTCCAGCGTTTATTGCAAACAGAATAGGTGTTTACAGCATCATGAGTATTTTTCATATCATGGAGCAACAAAAGTTGACCATCGATGAAATAGACGCACTAACCGGACCGATTATAGGTAGACCAAAATCTGCAACTTTTAGAACTGCTGATGTAGTTGGTATTGACACTTTGATAAAGGTTGCCAAAGGTGTTGCAGACAATTGTTTAAATGATGAAGCAA
>JBIIAP010000199.1:0-5039 GCA_044239855.1 Sediminibacterium sp.
GGGATGGCATTATTATAGTGATAAAATGAGTATAGAAAAAATTCATTTATCGATCATCAAAATCCCGAAGGGATGAAATTATTATAGGGATGGCATTATTATAGGGGTGATAAAAATACGTGAAAGATTCGAACCATATGCATTATCCATGCACCCAATATGTCACCCTTTCAGGGTTGGGAATATTCTAATCAACCTATTATGCTATCACCCCATTCGGGGTTATTGAAATTGCAGATGGAGCATAATTTTTTATTAATTTGTACTGTGATGCCTTTTCTAATGTAAAATAAAATGTATCATATTTATTTCATAATTTTTCCTGCAATGAAACCCCTAAACTCAGTCTTCCCAAAACCATTCCCCCCCACAATTAACTGAACAGTTTTAATCACTATCACTTTAATGTTTGATGCTCTTGATGTATGGGTCAAATTGGTAAAAATCTTTTTCAATGAATTGATCTCCAGTTCTTATAAAAACAGACTTGGTTTTCAATTCACCTTCAAAATTATGATTATCAATATAAGATACATCCTTTTGACCATCCCCATCAAAATCAAAAATCATTAACCAAGGTTTCCAGAAACCCGGGATTCTCCCAGCCACCCTTTTATTAGCATTGATGTTAAAAATAAATCGATTCTTATCCAACGTGAACGTTCCATTTGAATTCTGAAAATAAACTATGTAGTTAAAATTGTCATATTCCACAGATCCTGAAGCTATAATATCATTTAGACCATCATTATTTACATCTATTACCCTAAAGTCATGATTTGTCCACTTGTTGTTTTTCATGAATGGGATATCATCGAAGTAAAATGGAAGGTATATCAGTCCCTTTTTATTGAATTTTCCTCCTCCTTGATTAATCAAAATTTTATTCCTCATATCGAATGGAAGGACTGGTTCATGAATCTTCAACTGTTCAGAAGTACCCCCAACTATATCAAGAAATCCATCCTTATTGACATCCGCAAGTGTTACGATATTGTATCCTGCACCCTCCGGAAAATCTTCTCCAAATCCATTGTCAGCTGTTTTAAAAATATCAAAATAGGAAACTTTACTGCTGAAGTATGGAAAACTACTAATACCCCATGATATGTAAACGATACTTCCAGTGGCTGAAACCAAATCTGGAAAACCATCATTATTGAGATCACCCACATCTCCACTATGGTTGTACATATAGTTTGGGGTGATATTATTTAAATCTTTTAAATCATAACCACCATTTCCATCTGAAAGTACAATTCGAATAGGCTGCAGGGGTCTTGGCCCTGTGTAATTTAATCCATCGTCTCCAGAATCAAAAATAACCACGTCGGTATAACCATCTTTATTCATGTCGTAAGACACAGATCTTCTTTGATTACCCCCAAAATATTTAAGGTTCTTATCATTAAAAAGTGAAACATTTTCAAAGGTCTTTTTAGTTTGATTCCAAATCAACCATTGACAATAATCAACTGGTTTTCCTGAATAAGATCCGGTACCTGAATTAAAAAAATCAATGTATCCATCCTTATTAAAATCTCCTGATATCACCTGCGATATGAAGTTTGAATTGTTTTGTCCATTGGGGAGAACATTAAATTTATTTACAATCACATCCCACATCACACCACAATCCCTCCAGTAGTTGATTTCGTTTTTAGTTTTTTCTGATAAATTCACTTTATAACCAGAAAATCTAGCCAAGGGATTATTGGAAACTGAAAATAATTTAGTTAGTGAATTTGTACTATTACTTTTAGGTGTAGCGGTGACAGAAACAGAATAGGTTCCCTCCGTTTTCAAATTAGGAATATTAACCTTTAATGTTGATTGATTTATAGTAGTATCAAGTTTATAAATTTGTTGAGAAGTTTCTGTAAATGTCGTAGTAACCAAATAACGTACACCTCCACTAGGTATTTTTGAAGTAAGTGTAACTACAAGAGGTAAAGTATCTTTTACGTTATAAGTCTCTGTTTCAAGATTAGTTGAGAATGTGATTGATTCATCTTTAACCGCCATCTCAGATTTAGAACATGATATAAACAGAATTAATATGAAGATGATTAGGAATGATTTATTAAAATAGAACCTCATTGATTTGTGTTTGATGTGGATACAAAATAAACAATTATAAGTATGTCACAAGAATAAATTACGTTACAATGCGTGACTTTCGGTAATTCACGTATTTTCAGGAGATAGAATTCATCAGTAGTAACGTAATCTCCAAAATCCACTGCAATGTTGAGGTCTAAACACAAAAAAGGAAGGGAAAATATTTTATAACTAAATGTAAATCAATCAAGTGGTCTCGCCCAGGATCGAACTGGGATCTAAAGTTTAGGAAACTTCTACTCCTTTACCGACCCGATTTTCCCTTCTAATAGTCCTGAAATAAGGTTTTGGTGTGTTGCAGGTGTGTAGTAAACGGACTTTTGCAGCACATTTTGCAGCACACGTTTGAACCAACTAAAAGGAATAATCCCGTAAGTAATGATTTGAATGCAAGATTTCACATCAAAACACATTATTAAAAAAAAATATAGTCTGTGACAAAAAAAATGTATAAATATCAATTTTAATTCCTATCTTTGCAAAACAAATTAAAAAACATGGTGAAAAAAGGTAAAAATAAGACTGAGCTGGAATTTGATTATAATAAGGACTTGTTTGTGCAGTTTATTAAATCAGATGACAATCTTGATTACACTGAAATTGCATCTGTACCTGATAAAGTCGTACCCATGGCTGAATATATTAAAGATGACTTTGATGTGCAAAAATGGTATTTGTCTCCGAGTTCAAAAGAAAATTCTATTTATCATGGGTTCATTAAAAAACAAATTGAGGAGTTGAATATAGTTAAAGCAGCTGCATTGAATGATTATCTAAATTCTTTGGTACAACCCAATCAAACCTTAATTGAGTCTAATAGAAGAGTGATATATTGGAGAGTTAGAATTTCGAGATTGCGTGAGATATTAAAAGGTAGGTTTTCAACTTTATTGGTTAGTCATACCAAAAAAGAACAAAAATACTATGTAGTAAAAGGTTATTGGTCTGATGAGTATGGTAATGTTAGCCGCAGTTATAACAAGTCAATTTTGAAATCAAATGTAGCTTTAGAAACAAAGCTGCAGGACATCTATGAGCAATTGGATTATGATGTACGTATGAATGTTAAGTTCAATAAGGATAGAATAAGGATTGCTGATATGGTTATTAAGAAAGACAATCAGGAATTTGTAATTGAATGTGCAAAGATGAACTTGGATAACCTAGCTCAATTTTATCTTAACTATTCAATGTGGCTTGATTATGAAGCACTTTACAAAAAAGAGGGTAGATAGGAGTATCCCCTTTTTTTGCCCCATTTTGGTCTGTGACAAATAAATTGTATAAATATAAAACCCAACAGTTATGGCAACAAAAACGTCAAGAGCTTCAAACGCTCAAAAAAGAATGGTGAAGAACCAAAAAAGAGCTGCAATGGCTCAAAAAAGAAATGCTCAAGCACAACAAATTAAAGCGAAGGCATCAGTAAACAATTTTTCAAACCCTAAAACAAACAACATGGGAAAAACAAACACAATTGGTGTAATGGTAAAAGTAAAAACCAAAGCAGGAGTTAACAATTTTATTGCCTTTGAAACAGACAATGAAGAATTTCTACCAATTCATGAGGTAGTAAGTAAACGTGAAAATCTATTCATTTTAGAAATGATTTGGGGTGCAGAAATTGTATCACGTTTTGAACATCAATTAACACCCAATCATGATTTTTCGATGTTGGTACTTAATTACCTATGTGCAACAAAGTATCGTCAAATCATCGCTAATAATGAAGGTGCTTCATTTGGTGTTGTGATTGATTTAGATGAAACAAAAAATTTAGCTGACATTGATTTATTCAATTATCAAGAGTGGAAGTCTATTTTGGATGCAAAAAGTAAAAATGGAGCAGCAAAATTTTATAACTAATAAAGTATGAATTCGAAAATCAGAAGTCCAGTAAAATATTTGTCTGGCACAAGGTGCTGCGAAACAAAAAAGGGTGCTGTTGCGCTAACAACATCACCCAATTAAAAAAAATTATCAAACTTTCAAAAGACAATTTTATGTCACAAAATTATAAAAATGCGTTGGAATTAAAAACGTCAATTCCAGCCGAATTACTTTCAGTCTACGAGATTGAAACTACATCAATTTTAGAAGATATTAAAGAGAATGGTATTATGACCCCAATTACTCTTTCAAAAGATGGAATCCCATTAGATGGTTATCGTTGTCTTTTTGCAGCTATTGAATCAGGTACAATTACGGAAGTGCAAGTACGAGAAACTGACTTGGAAACAACAGTTGCGAATAGAGTTACCTTAAATCTGAAACGTGATAAGACTTGGATGGATAGACGAAATGAGCTTCTGATTTCATTTCAAACCTTTGGGAAAAAACAGGGCGAAAAAACTGCTGCTGGCTATGATAGATATGTTTCGATTGCCCAAAGACTTCAATATCGTCACAAGGATGCAAAAACGTTAAGACAGGTGGAGGATATTTTGAAAACCGATGCTATGCCATTTCCGTTGTCACAGTGGTTACTTGAGCGAAATGCTGATGTAACATCAGTAAAAGGTATTCTTGAAAGAATTCAAAAAGAGGAATTTCAAGCAATTACCAAACAGGTATTGGAGATGAAAATGTCACCCAAAGATGCCTTGAAAAAAATTAAAGATGAAGAAAATCTTGATAAGGTAAAGAAGACGGCGTTCAAATTACCTGAAGCTACAAGTAATAGTATCGTAATCTTTGATGATGCAGAAGAAGAAATGATGATGCACCTCCAAGAGGAAAAGGTTAAAGCCAAGGTATATTTTTATCAACCGGATAACTGCACGTTAACACAAACGGATGATAATGGTAAGAAGTATACTAATGAAAAAGCTCTTGAAGTTTATGCCTTAAAAACCGCTTTGAAGATTAAACCGTATACCCAGAATCGTGCCAAAACCTTTACAAACTACTTCATTAGT
>JBIIAP010000200.1:0-5031 GCA_044239855.1 Sediminibacterium sp.
CGGTGTGAATCCTATCTGCTTTAACCGAATATTCTGTAATAATTGACTCTTTTCTATGTAGCTTTTCATCGGCAGATAATGCAGCGTCATTGTCCACTGCAGCAAGCGAAAGACTGATATCTGGCAATACAAAGAAATTAGGATCTTCACCCGAACGAGTAATCAATTGGATACCCTTATCGGTTAATTCAACTGAATTGTTTTTTTCATCGATATAGAAAAATAATTCTTCGTCTGCTTTGGGCATTTCACGTTGTTGATCTGCCAAATAATAGTTTTCGGATTTCTGCAATTTCACACGCATACCGGGTTCACTCAAGTACTTTATTAATGCACTATTTTTGGGCAATCCTCTATGAGCTCTGAATAAGGCCAATCCACCCTCTTTAGGGTCATCATTTCCTTCGGCAATTTTTTTCTTAGCTTCAGTTAAAAATTGTTGGGTGGCTTTCTTTTGAGACTCTACTAGTTTTTCAATTCTTGGTTTTAGCTCAAAAAATTGTTGCTCGCCTGTTTGATGACCAACAGGGCCTGAAATGATTAATGGCGTTCTGGCATCATCAATCAACACAGAATCCACCTCATCTACCATAGCAAAATGGTGTTTACGCTGCACCATTTCTTCCGGATTGTGCACCATATTATCTCTCAAATAATCAAAACCAAATTCGTTATTGGTACCGTAAGTAATATCGGCCAGATATGCTTTTCTTCTAGATTCGCTATTGGGTTCGTGTTTATCGATACAGTCTACCGTAAGCCCCAACCATTCAAAAATGGTTCCGTTCCACTCGCTATCTCTTTTTGCCAGATAGTCATTTACGGTTACAATATGAACCCCTTCTCCGGCTAATGCATTTAAATAGGCGGGCAATGTAGATACGAGGGTTTTACCTTCCCCGGTAGCCATTTCAGCAATTTTACCTTGATGTAATACACTACCACCAATTAACTGTACATCATAATGAACCATGTTCCAGGTTACCGTTCCTCCACCGGCTGTCCAGGTGTTGTTAAAAGAAACCTGATCGCCCGAAATAGTTACATACGCTTTTTTAACGCTTAATTCTTTATCGAGCGGGGTAGCGGTTGCAGTAACAACAGTATTTTCTTTAAAACGGCGTGCTGTTTCCTTAATAACAGCAAAAGCTTCGGGCTGAATTTCAGCCAGGGCTTCTTCTATTTTTTCATCACGCTCTTTTTTGAGTTGATCTATTTGTTGATAAATTTCATCTTTCGCATGAATTTCCGTTTCAGGCAAAGCATCTGCTTCTGCTCTTTGGTCGGCAATTTCCGCATCTATCGAGGTAAGATGTGCCTGTATACGGGCTTTAAATTCAACGGTTTTAGCACGTAGCTCGTCGTTCGTTAAAGACGCGTACTGTGCAAAAAACTCATTGGCTTTTTGAATGATGGGCATGATCTGCTTAACATCTTTTTCACTTTTGCTACCACCAAATAACTTAGAAATAAACTTCAACATATAATAATTGCTCTAATATGAAAAATTTTAACAACTCAAACAGCGTGCAAAAGAAAAATTTTAGTCAATTTGGCACTCTGAATGAGCGCCGCAAATGTACGCTTTTGAAAGGAGACCAATATGAGACAAAAAACTATTTTACCCACTACCTTGATTTTATTTGTGCTAATGGCCAATTTTGCCCATAGCCAGAGCAGTTTAAGTGATTCTATTGCCGCCGATAGAACCCTGAAAAATAAAACCAATATGACCATCCTAGGCATTTGGGCCGCTATTAACATCGTGCAGGGCAGTATTTCCTCTACCAATGCAGAAGGCAGCGATAAGGCATTTTTTAAAATGAACACCTACTTTAATGCAGTTAATTTGGGAATTGCAGGTGTTGGACTTGCAATGGCTCGTAAAGAATTAGACAAAAAGTACAGCTATTCAGAAAATCTGCTTAAACAACAGAAATTAGAAAAAATTCTACTATTAAATGCCGGATTAGATGCTGCCTATATTGCCACCGGATTGTATTTAAAAGAACGGGGAATGCGGGTAGACAACCCTCAAACTACGGGTTATGGGAATAGTTTTGTGCTTCAGGGGGCTTTTTTATTGATTTTCGACCTGGTACAATACGGAAACCATCGCAAAAATGGGAAACTCTTAGAAAAAGAACTGGGAAATTGGCAGGTTGGCACTACTTCCAACGGCATTGGACTAACTTATCGCTTTAAATAAGGAATTAGTTATTGGAATTTATACGCCTTTCAGCTACTTTTGCAACCCGAAACCGGAGGAAAAGTAAAAAGTAAAAAATAAAAAGTAAAAATGGGTGAATGAAATCACTGGTTCTTGTTTTGATTTTGACTTTTGAATTCTGACTTTTGAATTTTTAATTTTGAATTTCACTTATTATGGCAGGACAATTAAAAGAGGTAAGAAATAGAATTAAGAGTGTACAAAGTACGCAGCAAATTACCAAAGCGATGAAAATGGTGAGTGCGGCAAAACTTCGTCGTGCACAGGATTCCATTACTCAAATGCGTCCTTATGCCAAAAAATTACAGGAAATGCTCAGCAATATTGTTAGCAGTATTGAGGGCGGAACTACCTTGGCTTTAGCCGAAGAAAGAACAATCGAAAAAGTATTGTTAATAGTAGTTACCAGTGACAGAGGATTGTGTGGAGGTTACAATGCTAACCTAATTAAACTGGCAAAATCTACCGTTGCGGAAAAGTATGAAGCACAGTGGAAAAAGGGCAATGTAGCGATCTGGAATATTGGTAAAAAGGGCTACGAAGGCTTAACCAGAGCAGGTTTTAAAACGAATGATACTTATAAAGATATTTATCTGAATTTAAGTTTTGAAGCTGTTCAGGCTGCTGCACAAGCTGCAATGAAGGCTTTTGAAAACAAAGAATTTGATGCAGTGGAAATCATTTACAGTGAATTTAAAAATGCTGCAACACAGGCATTTACTGCTGAACAGTTTTTACCTATCCCTAAAGTAGCCAAAGCATCCGGTGGTAAAAAAGCCGACTTTATTTTTGAACCGGCAAAAGAACAGTTAATTGCCGAGTTGATGCCTAAAATTTTAAATACGCAACTATTTAAAGCCGTATTAGATGGCAATGCCAGCGAACATGGTGCCCGAATGACCGCAATGGATAAGGCAAGTGAAAATGCAAATGAGTTATTAAAATCATTAAAAATCAGCTACAATAGAGCTCGTCAGGCTGCTATTACCACTGAGTTAACAGAAATTGTAAGTGGTGCCGCTGCTTTACAAGGATAATACTTAAAAGCATTCACCTTTCAATTTTAAACAGATTTATGGAACTAAGTGAAATTATACCACATATTGAAGTACTCATTTTCGCCAGCGAAAAGCCCCTTACTTCGTTAGATATTGTGGAACTGATTAACAACAGTTTTGCTTTTTTAGAAGAGCGTGTTTCATTAGACCAAATAGAATCTGCCGTTGAAGGTATCCGCGAAAAATACCAATCAGAATTTTATCCATTTGAAGTGCGTGAAAGTGGCGGCGGATGGCAATTTCTTACGAAGAAAGACTTTCATAAAACAATAGCACAGCTGAACGGTGATAAATACTTAAAACGTTTATCCAATGCAGCTTTAGAAACACTTGCTATCATTGCCTACAAACAACCTATTACCAAAGGAGAAATTGAAGCAATCAGAGGCGTAAATACAGATTACAGTATTCAAAAATTACTGGAGAAAGAATTGGTGCTGATCAGTGGTAGAAATGAACTACTTCCCGGAAAGCCGCTGGTATACGCTACGTCTAAAACATTTATGGATTATTTCGGCATCAATAATACCGCCGATCTTCCAAAAATCAAAGAAGTATTAGCAGAGCAAATTGTAGAAGGTACCATTATTAAGCCGGAAGATTTTACCGACCAACCGGTTGCCGATGCAATTGCCACTACCATAGAAGAAGAAGAAACTGTTGCGGAGCATAATGCGCTGGAGGCTGAAATTACTGCGTACGAAGACGATGCAGCTGCATCAGTTGAACAGGAAGCAGTGCCTACAGGAGGAGCGAATATTGACCCCGAAAATGTTGATCCAGAAGCAGCACAAAACGACCTCAACGAAGAACCAATAGACGAGAAGCATCCCGAATAATATTGGTTAATATATAAACTTTATGCATAGTACCACCAGCAACCAACAACTGACAGATTTAGCTGCCAGCTATGGCACCCCATTATATGTTTATAATGCCGATAAAATTTCGGAACAATATCAACAATTACAAACCGCTTTTGAAGGAGTAAACAGCCGTTTTTTCTTCGCTTGTAAAGCATTAACCAATATTAGTATCCTAAAACATGTCCGCTCACTTGGTTGCAACATCGATTGTAGTTCTATCAACGAAGCGCACCTTGCCATCAGAGCCGGATTTGACCCTAAAAATATTCTTTATACCAGTAATGGCATAGCTTTTGACGAAATTGAAACAGCAGTTGATTTAGGTATTAATGTAAACATCGACAGCCTGTCGAACTTAGAAAAATTCGGGAAGAAATATGGACATAGTTATCCGGTAGGAATTCGCCTTCGCCCCAATATTATGGCGGGTGGAAACCTGAAGATTTCTACCGGTCATGAAAAAAGTAAGTTCGGCATTCCTATCGAACAATTAGATCAACTGCTTGCACTGGTTAAACAGTACAATATTTATATCGCAGGTTTACATATTCATACCGGAAGCGAAATTAAAGATGTGGCCGTGTTTATGCAAGTAGCCGATATTTTCTTTGACTTGGTGCCACACTTTCCTGAAATTCATTTTTTAGATTTGGGCGGCGGTTTTAAAGTGCCCTACAAAGAAGAAGAAGCAGGAACTGATATTCCATTGTTAAGTGCCAAAGTGCAGGAGTCACTTAAAAAATTAGCAGCTACTTACCAAAGAAACTTTCAAGTATGGTTTGAACCGGGTAAGTTTTTAGTAAGCGAGTGTGGTAGTTTTATCACGCAGGTAAATGTATTGAAAGAGCATGCTGCTGCCACTTTTGTAGGGATTAAT
>JBIIAP010000033.1:0-16270 GCA_044239855.1 Sediminibacterium sp.
AGTTCCGGTATATAACCTGATTCCTCCCGATACCGTATTTTTCATCTTTCCAATTAAGTAATTTGTGATGAGTCTACTTTCAATACCATAGTTTCTGTATCGATCTAAATTAACTATTCTATTATTATATTGATTGGTAGCAGCATTAATAGTATCTTTTACTGCGATGCCTTGTAAAAAGCCTACACTGTTTCTGTCACCAATTGTTCCGAATATTTTGGTGTACCATCTGCTATGATCATTTATTTCGTATTGAAGGGTTATGGCAGGGGTAGTCCATTTAATATCAAACCAGTTTCTGCTTCTAAAACTTTGTTGCGCATCTTGCTTAATTTGTGCATCTGTTAAACCTCCCGGTTGTTGACTCCTGAATTGCGAATGCATCAATTCAAAAGTTAATGAAAACTGATTAGTAAAACGATAGGTAACAGATCCGAAGCCTGCTTTCGTAAAAAATTGACTGTTGTTTCTCCAGCCTTCTCCATTTCTTTGGTCAAAGAAAGTATAATAATTTACTTTACCTTTTTTTCCGCCAATGGCATTAAAACTATTTAATAAACCATTGCTACCAATGGTTTGCTGCGATTCAAACTCAACAGGCTTATTTATTTCACTTCCGTTTTTTAAAATGTAATTAACCATACCACCAAACTGTGGTCCATATTGTAGCGCACCTTGGCCTCTTACTATTTCAATTCTTTGAACAGCCTGCAGTTGTGGGTTGTAATAAGCTTCCGGATAACCGAATGGGTCAGCTGCAATATCGTAACCATTTTGTCTGACATTAAATTCCCAACTTCTATTAGGGCTTAATCCTCTTGCTGCAATGCCAATTTGAATGCCACTTGGGTCGCTTTCCCAAATATGTATGCCGGGTACTTTGGCTAATACTTGTCGCATGGTATTGTTGGTAATATTACCCTGAACATTTTCCAATACTATTAAGGCATTTTTCTTCCCTGCATATATATTGGTTCCTACTATTTCAGGTAATTGTTGGTAGTCACTCTTACTATTTCGGCCTACAACAGTTACATCTTTTAAACTATGCCATTGAGTGGTATCTGTTTTAGTTTTTATGGTTTGTGCTTGTATAGGTTGATTCAAACCCAGTATTAGTAATATTGATAGTATATATATATGTACAAATAAGTTCATGCCGCAAAAGTAGCTACCAACCTATTTTTCCATTTACGTAATCGGAAAAGCTCTTTATGAAATCAGGAAAAACTTAAATCAGGTGTTGTTTATTCATAGGCTTTTCATGCTTCCACGTAAACTTATTATTTACAGGTGCTAGTAATACCAATCGAAATTCCTTAAAATATATTCCATAAAAAATAAGTGTATACTAATAATAAATGCCTTTGTGGTATTATGAAAATACTATCATTAAAATTAGATGACAATATTTTTGAAGAAGCCGAGGAGAGTTATAAAACCAGGAAAAACTCGTCCGGTTGTAATTGTTCAGCCAGACCTGTTAAATGAAACTCATTAGTCAACGCTAATCTGTCCTGTTAACACAAAAGTTCAGGCAGAAATTGAAATTTTACATGTTCATTTGAAAAAGAATTAACTCGATAAATTGAGTGATGTACTGGTTGATCAAATTCTAGCTATTGACAATAAAAGACTAATTTCGAGACTTGGTAAATTGACTAAAGACCAACAAACGAAACTGAGAAATAATCTTAGAATAGTTCTTGATATATAGAATTGGCTAAAAGGCGCTGCCGTTATCAATTACCCGGAAATAAAACATATTATTTGATTCAAGTAGTACAAATTTTTATTCGTTCATTTACTTTAAAATTTAAAAAATATATTTTTAACAAAAACCGGAAACTTAATTACAGCATGGAATCATTAAAAGGAAAAACAGCATTGGTAACAGGGGCAGGAAAAGGTATTGGAAAAGCCATTGCCATTGCATTGGCAAATGAAGGCGTACAAGTTGGGTTAATAGCACGTACGGATAAAGACCTGCAGTCTGTTGCTGAAGCGATTAAAAAAATTGGCGTAAAAGTTGAAACTGCAACAGCAGATGTTAGTGATATCAATGCAATCAATAAAGCTGTAGATTCCATTCAGTCAACATTAGGCCCAATAGATATATTAATCAATAATGCGGGCACCGCAGCATTTGGTAAATTCCTGGAGCTGGAACCCAAAGTGTGGGAGCAACAAGTTAGAGTGAACTTATTTGGAGTATATTATACTACCCGTGCAGTATTACCTCAAATGATTGAGCGCAAAACCGGCGATATTGTGAATATATCTTCAACTGCCGGATTAAAAGGTGCGCCCATTACCAGCGCATACAGCGCCTCTAAATTTGGAGTAATGGGATTAACTGATTCCTTAATGCAGGAAGTGCGTAAACACAATATCCGGGTAACTGCCATGGCACCTAGTACTGTAGTAACAGATTTAGCGTTGTCTGCCAATTTAATTAATAATAATGAAGACCGGGTGATGCATCCGGAAGATTTTGCGGAACTGATCATCGCTCAGTTAAAATTAAACAGAAGAGTCTTTGTAAAAGAATCATCTATATACTCTACCAATCCTTAAGTTAAGAACTTAGATAAGATTGGTTCAATAATAAAAAGGATCGCAATATTTTGTGATCCTTTTCTTTTTATACTGTAGCACTTGTAAATAGATCCTTGTTTTTAAGTTTGCAAAAACATGTATAATTAAATAAGCGATGATTTAATTTATCGGGTATTTTTTATATACTTTCAAGTGATATTTGGGTTGATGCAATTATATTTTCATACTAAATAAATATTTATACTATAAATAATTTAAATTTAAATTATATTTAGTCGGTCAAATTAGTAGAACTTAATAATTCTTTTTTCTATGTTAGTCTTTACGTCCTATCTATGCTTTTTGACTTGTGGTATCAGCGTAATCTTTTCATTATATTTATTATCTCGTTTCAGGCAGTTCGTTAATACATATTATTTAATTGGAATAATTTTCAGCATTTTTTGGATTGAATTTTATATGTATGCTTTAAATTCTAAAGCAATCATAGAAATGCCTTTTTTATTTAGAACTGCTTTGCCATTTAGAGCGCTTATGCTTCCTTTTTTATGGTTGTATATATGGAAAATGTTGCACCCCAATCAAAAGCTTAGTTTAGTTCAATTATTACATTTTGTAATTCCGGCTATTGTAATTATATGCCTTATTCCTGATTTTATTGAGTCTAATGAATATAAAATAAAAATATTAGAACAATTTTATTTGCATAATAACGCATTAATGAATAAGCCTGCCGGAATTTTACCTGCGGGATTGTTACAGCCAGTATTATTGGCATATGGATTATTTTATGCTATCTATTCATTGATTTATATCTATAGATATAGTAAGCTAAAGGGTACTGCTTTTGTAAATAAAAATAAAATTTTATTAAGGTGGTTAAAACTATTGGCGGCAACTATTTCGACATTTATATTTCTTCAAACCGTACAATATTTATCACTTTTTTTTAAAGGTGATTTTAGCGTATTTGCACAAATAGGTCAAAGTACTTCACTAATCTTAATGAAATCTTATTGTTTATTAAATCCACTTGTAATGGAGAACATGGATGGCTGTATTGATAATCAATTGGAAGAAAATGACCATGCTATCTCCAATCAAACTATTAAATTGCTTCCAACGCCTAATGCCAATTTCTTAGGCGATAAATACTTTACAGAACTTCAAAATTATTTAATCACCAATAAAGCATATCTGAATCCTAATATAACCATCAGTATAGTATCTATAGATGTAGGCATCAATAAAAACAAATTATCTACTTTAATTCAACAATATTATAGCACCAATTTTGCAGAGTTAATCAATAGATTAAGAATACATTATTTCATAGAACTTGTTAAAGAAAACAAGAATCTAACCATGGAAACCCTTATATATGATAGTGGTTTCACGCATCGCTCCACTTTTTATGCTGCTTTTAAAAAACATATCGGCATTAACCCAACTACTTATTTAAAAGAATATAATTCTTTTGAAGTAAATAAGGAATCCCTGATTGTAAACTAACCTCAATAATAGATATACATGAAAAAAATACTGCTGGTAATTCAACTACTGGTTTCAATTACTTTATTTTCACAATCAACCAGCTACCATGCTATTGATGGCCTAACGATTATTGGCAGACCATTTCCTACACAAACTATTTATAATCGTTTTCCCGATAGTTTAGAGCAATATCTTAGAAAACCCGTATGGAAATTAAGCAGAAACAGTGCAGGCATTGCAATTTGTTTCGAATCCAACTCCAAACAAATTACTGCAAAATGGAAAACAGCCGGTGAAGCCAGTTTTCAGCATGTTGCCGGTACACTGGTAAAAGGACTTGACTTATATGCAATGGATGCAGGAAAATGGTATTTTGTGGGTACCGGAAGACCCTCTAAAGAAAACAAACATGAGTCCCAAATTATTAAGGACATGAATGGCGAAATGAGGCAATACATATTGTATTTACCCTGTTATGATAATACAGATTCAGTTATGATTGGGGTAGATTCCACCGCAACATTTAGCGCGCCAACTAAACCGGTTTTATCTAACAGGAAGCCAATTGTTTTTTATGGCACAAGTATCATGCAAGGAGCTTCTGCCATGCGACCCGGAATGGCGCATGCTGCTATCATTGAAAGAAGAATGCAAACCGAAACAATTAATCTTGGCTTCAGTGGCAATGGCCAGTTAGATTCTATGATGGCGGTAATTATGTCTGCAATTGATGCATCTTGTTATGTAATAGATTGTGGCCCCAACCTTACTCCACAAATGGCTGAAGAGCGCACTTTACCTTTTTTACGTCAATTAAAAAAATTGCGCCCTTCGGTTCCTATATTACTAGTTGAAAATATGGAATACCCTACAGCTAGGTTTAGTATTGCCATTGCACAAAAAGTTGAAGGAATTAATCTGCATTTTAAAAGCGCATATAAAACCCTTTTGAAGGAGGGATATAAAGACATGTATTATCTTCCTTCAAAAGGGTTAATTGGCGATGATGGTGAAGCTACTGTTGATGGCGCTCACATGACCGACCTGGGATTTTATAGAATGGCCAATGCTGTTGAAAAAATATTAAGGAAAATACTTCCTTAATACTTTAACGATTAATCGCAATGTCACTATCTAATTGCCATTGATTATTAAAATAGCCTGCTGCTTTAACCGCAGATTCACCAACCTCCAGCATATTCAAGGAGAATATCATGAAATCGGGGAAGCCACTTCCTCCAGCAAAATATTGATTGGCTTCAGCGGCACGCATACCTTTTAATCCGGTTCCGCCAATTAATGCAATGGAACTAAAATCTGTTTGACTATTCGGCCACATATAATAACTACCTAAATCATCTCCGCTAAATGTGTTATTACCAACAGTGGCAATTCCTTTAGAAACCTTAACAGGACAATCTTTTAATAAAATAGCAGCAGCGGTATTGGTGGTGATGTTACCAAATAATATAACTCCACGACCAGCATATTTCACCGCATCAAATTCATCATCAGCAACAATGTCTATCGCACCATTTCCACGATAGTACCAGGTTTCTGCATCGTACTTTGCTTTGTTGAGCATCCACTCATTTTCTTCTTTTGTACCTTTTGTACCATACACAAAAACCATATTGTTTTTGAAAGCTTCTTTAAAGCCGCCATTTCTTTTTTCTCCTTTTTCATAACCAGGGGCTAATTCACTTTTCATCCATTGGTTATCTTTTTTCTTAAGTATTAAAGGGGAGTTTACAGCAACTATTTCTTTGATTATTTGTCCATCTAAATTAACCAGTACCGTATCTCCATTATTGAAATCACTTAAATTAAATTGTACCATATTTAAGTTAGTCGTATTGCCTTTTATTGCCTTTAATTTTAGATCACGCTTTAATTCTACTTTACTGAATTGGAAATGTTGATTTTGCTGAAGTAGTTTCACCCAATGGTGTGTAGAGGAAATCCCTACGGAAGCAGTAGTAAAATTAATTTCGTTTACCTCTTTACTGGTAGGTATTTTATGTTGTTTGAAATATTCAAATAATGGAGGCCAATCTACACTCTCATCACTGAACCAATGTGAGCCACCGGGATATTCTTTGTAGCAAAAGTCCGGATGAAATTCCGCTAATAATCTTTTCATCTGGCGTGCATACTCAACCGAAACAACAGAATCGGCATCTCCATGAAATATATAAACGCCCCCTGCTTTATAGTTTTTAGCCAGGCTAATTACATTGCCCGTATTACTCGCTCTGATTAATATTTTTTTGGTATCTGTTGCAGCATCTGTAGGTACTTTACCATCATGTGAACCATATTCTGCCAGAGTTGGGTAACCAGCACTTGGCGCAATGGCTGCCCAATTTCCCGCGAATGTAGCACCTAAATACCAGGTACCATGTCCACCCATCGAATGCCCGGTTAAATATACTTTTTGTGGATCAGGACTAAATCTTTTCTTCGCAATATCTAATACTTCTAATGCATCTAACCTGCCCCAATCTTCCCAATTAAAACCTCTTGGTCTGCGGTTGGTTGGTGCTACAACAGGCCCTTCTGCCTTTGGTTTATAAGCTCTTGCCTGAGAGATAGCTTCTACCTCTGCTCCATGAACAGAAAGGAACAAAGCCGGGTTAGCTGTTGGAGTTGTTTGTGGTGCAACTGCATAATATTGTACCGATCCATCTATATTACTGATAAATGTATAGGTGGCATGCTCCCCTCTATTAACTGCAGAAACAGATAAGGTAGCCGTATCAATTAACTTATTTCCATCATATAAACTAAGCGATAAATCATAATTACCCTTTTGTATATTGTCCGGTACCGGAATTTTAACCGCTACTTTTCTACTTATTAAAGACGGTATAACTGGTAAGTTACTGGTAACTGTTTTTCCATTGATACCAGCTTTGATGGTCAATGAAGCTGTATTTTTTATTGAACTATTTAATACCACTATGCCGGCAACCAATTCACCCTTAGATTCCTCTTTCACTAAAAATGGAAGTGTTGGATCTGATTTTACAATCGATACTTGTTTGGAAGGAAACTCCATGCGTACATTTATTCTTGCATATCTTCCCATTCCGGCAGAACGAATATAAATTTCATTTAATCCTTTCTTCAGAGCTACTGGAATATTCATCCATCCGTATCGGTACATGTCACCTGCATGAGGTGTACCATTTACATATAACATGGAATGGCCTGTTGCCACTAGTATTGCCGTTTGAGCTTGCGCCGCATTATACGTTAAATAGAGATAGCCACTACCTAAAGAACCACTTCTAAATCCACCACTGCTGTCGGATTGAACGGCCGTCCATATGGCTTTTTTAGTACCGTTACTATAGCTAAATTCCGCACCTGCTTTTGGTTTTAAACTACCGGAATACAATTGATAGGCCAAAGCATCACTGTATAATGCTTCTCTGCCATATTGGTGTACACCACCTACTGCAAGGCCTTCTTTAAAAAGGTATTTTTCTTGTGCATTTGTTGTGAAGCTCCATAAACTCAACAACAAAATAGTTAGGGTTGATTTGATATTTTGCATGATATAAATATATTTTGTTTTTTTCATTAATTATCGAAGTCTTTTATAAACGGTTTAATTATCCTTTAAAATCATGATTCAATAGAGATTTAATGTGTATTTAATAGGTATATTTAACCTGTTATTTATAATACAACAATGACTTATTTCATAGGACACCTTCATCCATTACTTGTTCACCTGCCAATAGGTATTTTATTGTTTGGTATATTAATGATGCTATACCAGCAGCTTACCGCTAAAGACTTGAATGATGCTATTTCACTGGCTTTTTTAGTAGGCGCTATCAGTGCATTGTTTGCCTGTATAGCAGGTTGGCTGTTAGCGCAATCGGGCGAATATGATGAAGCATTAATACTAAAACATCAATGGACCGGGATTGCTACCGCAGTTATATCTTTTGTAATATATTTTCTTCAACGATTTAGATGGGTACTGGTATCTATATTAGCTATACTGCTTACAATTACCGGTCATTTTGGAGCTACCATTACACATGGTGAGGATTATATTTTTCCTGCAACAAATGATACTGCGGCAACGCCAGTAGCTACTAATGACACTACCCTTAATTTTATAGACACTACTCAATTCAGTAAAAAGGACACGTTTAAAATTGTAAAATACAATATTTATCAAGCGGAAATTTTACCAATTCTTAAAACAAACTGTTACAACTGTCATGCCGCTTCCAAACAAAAAGAAGGGTTAAGATTAGATTCCGAATCATTCATCAAAAAGGGAAGTAAAAATTCATTGGTATTAATAGCTGGTGATCCTTTAAATAGTTTGCTCTATAGCTCTTTGGTTTTACCGATAGAAGACGAAAAGCACATGCCTCCAAAAGGCAAGCACCAATTAACCCCAAAAGAAATTCAATCGATTCGGAAATGGATTCAATATGGCGCATCATTTAAAACTAAAGTAGATACCATCTATCTTAAAAATGGCATAGCGTCGCAACCAACTATTCAATCAGACATTATTTCAAAAGAAAAAAAATACGATAATACCTTTAAGCAGGTACCAAATAACCAGCCTGCAACTGCTCCATCCTCTTTAATATCGGTTAAAAATCCCGATACGGTAAGTTCAACGGTATTAAACTTATTCCAACAAAAGAAAATTATACTCACCCCAATTGCTAGTGAATCAAATTGGTTAATGGCAAACTTTGTAAATGCAGTTCCTTTTGAGAAAAGCAATCTGTTGTTATTAAAACAAATAGATCAACAGTTGGTAACATTAAAATTAACCAACTTGCCTGTAAAGGATGAGGATATTAAAGTCATTGCTGGTTTTCCTAACCTGCAAAAATTAAATCTGGAAAATACGGCCATTACCAATTTATCTCTTGAATATTTACAACAATTACCTCGGCTTCAAACGCTTAACTTATACGGAACAAATATTACAGACGAAGGGCTTACTAAATTAATTCAGTGTAAAAGCTTAACGGCTGTTTATGTTTGGAGAACGAATACCACGGAAGAAGGAATTGAAAAATTCAAAAAGGCAAGACCATCTGTTAAAATAGAAACAGGCGATTTTAAATTTCAAACAAAATGAAAAAATATTATTTATTATTAGGATTGATTTTGGGGTTATATGCTTTTACTAATATAACTACCTTACCCGAACAGGTTAAAATAGCCTATAATAATTTACCATCAGGTATAGATTATAATCAACATGTTAAACCAATATTATCGGATAAATGTTTTTCCTGCCATGGTCCTGATAAGGCAAAGCAAAAAGCAGGTCTGCGATTAGATATCGCTGCATCTGCCTATGCACCTTTACCGGAAAATGCCAATAAAGTGGCCATCAGTCCGGGTAATTTAAAGAAAAGTGAAGTGTATCACCGAATCATTTCTACTGATCCGGATTACATGATGCCCACTCCCAACTCACATCTTACTTTATCTGCACAAGAAAAAGCCATCCTCATTAAATGGATAGAAGAGGGCGCTGTATATCAACCACATTGGGCATTTGTTGCTCCGGTAAAAAAGGCCGTACCGCTAATAAATAATTATACTACGCAAAACAGTATTGATCATTTTATTATTGCAAAGCTTTTGCAAGAAGGACTTCAACCTTCTTCGCCTGCTTCAAAAGAAATTTTATTGCGTCGTGTTTCATTAGATTTAACCGGCCTGCCACCCACTATTGAAGAAATGAATAATTTTTTAGCAGACAATAGTGCCAATGCGTATGAAAAACAAATAGACAGGTTACTGAACTCTTTGCACTACGGCGAAAAAATGGCTACACATTGGTTAGACCTAGCCCGCTTTGCAGACTCTTATGGATATACGGTAGATAGAATAAGAGACATGTCGGTTTACAGAGATTGGGTGATTAATGCTTTCAATAACAATATGTCTTACAAAAACTTCATCACCTACCAATTGGCCGGAGACCTTATGCCGTCACCTACCAAAGACATGATTATTGCAACGGCGTTTAATAGAAATCATCCACAAAACATGGAAGGTGGCATTGTGGAAGAAGAATTTCAAACAGAATATGTGATGGATAGAACCAATACATTTGGTGAAGCTTTTTTATCGATGTCTATAGGATGCGCAAGATGTCATGATCATAAATACGATCCAATATCACAACAAAATTATTATGAGTTGTACAGCTTCTTTAATAATGTTCGTGAAGCAGGACAAATTTCCTGGAATGACGATATGCCTACACCCACTTTAATGCTACCCACTAAAGAACAGGAAGCAACCATTCAATTTATACAAGCTAAAATAAAAGCATCAGCAGTTGACGTTACTGCAAAAAAAATGGCAGCTAAAAAATCATTTGACGATTGGTTGCAACAAGAAAAATATCGAAGCATTTCTAACCAAAGAATTCCTCAACCTTCATTAGTGGGTCATTATAATTTTGAAGCAGGGTTAAAGAATTTAGTAAATGGCAGCGATACTGCTATGATGCGAAGAGATTGGGATACCAAACGGGAAACACCTTTATTAGAAAAACACAATGATGGGCATTGCTTAGTATTAAATGGCGACACGTATTTAGATTTAAAAGAAGTGGGTATTTTTAGAAAGTCGGATCCTTTTACCATTGGTGTGTGGATGAATATTCCAAAGGATATGAAAGAAGGGGTTATTTTACATAAGAGTAATGCTGAACGACTGTATAACTTTAAAGGGTATAATCTCTCCATAAAAAACAATAAGTTTGAACTAACGTTGGCACACACTGCCCCCTCTAATGCAATTACAAAAGTGTCTATTAATGAAGTGCCGCGTAATCAATGGATACACCTTGCTATAGTGTATGATGGTACTGCAATGGCTGCTGGTCTTAATTTATTTATAGATGGTGCACCATCACCAATGGAAACAGTTATTGATCAACTAAACAAAGACATTATTTTCTTTAGTAAAGAGGAGCCTGCACTTCAATTTGGAGCATGGTACAGAGGCTTAGGTTTTAAAGGCGGAAAAATAGATGATATTACTGTGTATAATCGGGCACTCACCTCTTTTGAAATACAAGTATTGGCGCAGCAAACAAATTGGCAAAGCATTACACAAAAAAAACCCGATCAATTATCAAAGGATGATATGGCAGCTTTAAATGACTACTATTTATCTACTATTGATCCAAACATTATTGCAGCCAATAAAATGCTGCAGGCTAATTATCAATTATTATCCGATTCTACCGAAAAAATAAAAGAGTTAATGGTTATGCAAGAAATGCCTATTCCAAAGAAAACTTTTTTATTGAATAGAGGGCAATACGATGCGCCTACCAAACAGGTATATCCCAATACGCCTGCCTCCATTTTAGCATTTCCATCTAACCTGCCTAAAAACAGATATGGTTTGGCACAATGGCTTACAGACAATAAAAATCCTTTAACAGCAAGGGTTGCAGTAAATCATATTTGGCAATATATTTTTGGTGCCGGACTAATAAAGACAGCAGAAGATTTTGGTAATCAGGGCGAACTACCCAGCCATTTAGATTTATTGGATTGGTTGGCTGTTGAGTTTAGTGAAACTGGTTGGGACGTTAAGAAATTAGTTAAATGGATGGTGATGTCTGCAACTTACCGGCAAAACTCAACTGCCAGTGATGCACTAAAAGAAAAAGATCCTGAAAATAGATTATTGGGAAGAGGACCTGCAACAAGACTAACCGCTGAAATGGTGCGCGATAATGCATTGATGGCAAGTGGTTTATTAAATAAAACAATTGGTGGCCCCAGTGTATATCCATATCAACCCGAAGGTCTGTGGGAAATTAACAATACCAATTATGTTCAAGATTCTACCGATCAGGTGTACAGAAGAAGTTTATATGTAGTACTAAAACGAACGGTACCCAACCCAACCCTAGCTAATTTTGATGGACCATCCAGGGCTTCCTGTGTAGTACGCCGTCAATCTACCAATACTCCATTGCAAGCATTGGTCACATTAAATGATCCAACTTTTATTGAAGCAGCTAAAGTTATGGGAGAAGAAATGACCCGACAAACCGATGTTGAAAAAGCCATTGTATTGGCTTATCGAAAGTTAACCGGAAGATTTCCTACAGCAAAAGAAATTAGCTTACTCACCTCACTTCAACAAAAAGAGTACAAGAAATTTATAGACCATCCTGAAAAAACCACCGGCTGGTTAAATACCGGTATGTATAAGGTTAATACTAAACTAGATAAATCGCTGTTAGCAGCAAATGCTGTAGTAGCAAGTACTATTTTAAATTCAGATGCAACTATTACCAAAAGATAATATTATGTCAACTATCAATAAATTTAATTTACTCGATCCAACCTTAGCCGACCTAAATAAAAAGTTAGAGCGGAGAGATTTTTTAAAAAGAACTGCAGGTGGACTAGGTGCTATGGCGTTGGGTTCCTTGTTAAGTAATAGTGCAACTGCTCAATCATTTGAACAACAAATTTTAGATGCATTACCAACCATTGCACCCAAAGCTAAAAGAGTGGTGTATTTATTTATGAGTGGAGGGCCTTCTCAATTTGAAACATTTGATTATAAGCCGGCTTTGAATAATATGTTGGGCCAACAACTTCCGGATTCCGTTAGAAATGGACAACGTTTAACAGGCATGAGCGCCAATCAGGCCATTTTACCCATCATTCCATCTGCTTATAATTTTAAACAATATGGCAAATCACAAACCTGGGTAAGTGAATTGTTGCCATATACAGCACAGGTAGTTGATGAGTTGTGCATCATTAAGTCGATGTATACCGAACAAATTAATCATGACCCCGCATTAACTTTTTTTCAAACAGGTCATCAATTACCCGGCAGACCCTCCATCGGATCTTGGTTGAGTTATGGCTTAGGATCTGAAAATAAAAACTTACCGGCATTTATTGTGTTGGTATCTAAAAACGCATCGCGTGATCAGCCATTGTATGCGAGGCTTTGGGGAAATGGCTTTTTGCCATCGCAACATCAAGGCGTGCAATTTAGATCCGGAAAAGACCCTGTATTATTTTTAAATAATCCGGAAGGATATGATGGCGAAGACCGAAAAGAAATGCTGCAGTATTTATCTCAACTCAATGAATTACAAAACAATGAATGGGGTGATGCAGAAATAAATGCACGAATGTCGCAATACGAATTGGCTTTTAAAATGCAAACATCTGTGCCAGACGTAATGGATACCAGCAATGAAAAAGATGAAGTATTCGATTTATATGGGCCCGATAGCAGAGATAAAGGAAGTTATGCTTCCAACTGTATACTCGCCAGAAAATTATTAGAGAAAGATGTTCGTTTTGTACAATTGTATCATCAGGGATGGGATCATCATGGAGGATTACCACAAGGAATAAAATACCAATGCAAACAAACAGATCAACCCACTGCAGCATTAATTGCAGATTTAAAACGAAGAGGTATGCTGGAAGATACCTTGGTAATATGGGGCGGTGAATTTGGTAGAACAGTATATTCTCAAGGAAAAATAGATAAAGAAAATTATGGTAGAGATCATCACCCCAGATGTTTTACCATGTGGATGGCGGGTGCAGGCGTTAAGCCTGGCATGACTTACGGACAAACCGATGATTTTAGTTACAACATCGTAAAAAATCCAGTTCACGTTCACGATTTTCAAGCTACCTTATTACAAATTATGGGCATTAATCATGAGCAATTAATCTATAAATATCAGGGTAGACGCTTTCGTTTAACGGATGTATCAGGTAATATAATTAAAGATATTTTAACTTAAAAAATCATATAAATGTACTATTAAATTATATTTTTGACTAAATACTTTTATATAAAATAGAAATATAATCTTATAAATTGAATTGATCACAAAGGTAAAGTTTGCATTAGTAACCAAATTGTTTGTGCGGCGAATTCTATATTTCTATTAAAAAATAAATATATAAAAAATGAAAAAAGTGTATTTGATTGTATTCAGTTGTTCTTTACTATTAGTAGGATGTAAAAAGAATACGGTAGAAGACGAGTATACCATTAATCTTAAAAAATGGAATAGTCAACAAATTTTAAATTACGAATTTAACTTAGGTATAGATTGTTATTGTCTCCCAGAAAGAGTTGGTCCACATTTGGTTGGCGTAAAAAACAATATTTTAACCACCATAAATAATTTACCCTACGACGAATC
Source organism: Sediminibacterium sp. (assembly GCA_044239855.1). Taxonomy (GTDB): domain Bacteria; phylum Bacteroidota; class Bacteroidia; order Chitinophagales; family Chitinophagaceae; genus Sediminibacterium. Next base: position 14,285 of record JBIIAP010000033.1, read on the forward strand.
TAAACAAGGTAAAATTATGACCATCAATGAGCTTTTTGCTTACATCAAAGAATCTGATGCGAAAAAGCCATTTGAAAAGCAAGTAAAATACAATGACACGTATGGGTACCCGGAATATATTTATTATGATTTTGTTCAAAACATTGCAGATGAAGAAATAGGCTTTTATGTGTTGAGTTTTCAGAAAAAATAAATAGTCAAGAAAACATCATAATAAAAATTTTAGGTTAGCATATAATGAAAACAGGAAAAACTAAATGATATATTTGCATATAAATAAGATCAATGATCGAAAATACCAACATGGTAGATGCACTTAATAAATGGGGAAAAGAAAAAACTCCTTTTATTTTTTTAATTGATTTTGAATGTAAGAAACCATTGTGTTGGAAACTTAATGACAGTTCGGCTCCGTTTAAAATAAATTTTCAAGGTATTCAAAATTTTAAAGTACCAAAAATAATCCTCGATAAAAAAAATGTACAATTAATTAAGGAACCAATAAGTATAGAGGCTTATCAGAAAATGTTTGATCAAGTATTGCAAGCTATAAATTACGGAAATAGTTTCCTGGTAAATTTAACTACCAGTACTCCCATCAACATAAATAGCAGTTTAGAGCAAATTTTTTATACGGTTAATTCTAAGTACGCTTGTTGGTTGGAAAATGAATTTGTAAGCTTTTCACCCGAAACATTTATCACTATAAAAGAGGGTATGATTCGTTCCTATCCTATGAAAGGTACAATTGATGCTACTATACCGAACGCCAAAAACATACTTTTACATGATCAAAAAGAAATTGCAGAACACGCTACAATAGTAGATTTAATTAGAAACGACTTAAGTTTGGTGGCTACAAATGTAAGCGTATCAAAGTATAGAGTTTATGAAGAGATCAGAACCAATAATGGACTGATTGGTCAGGTTAGCTCTGAAATTGCGGGCACTTTACCCGAAAATTATAGAGAACAAATTGGTGATATGCTATTTAAATTGTTGCCGGCAGGATCCGTATCGGGTGCACCAAAACAAAAAACAATGGAGATAATTAAATCTGTAGAAATACAGGATAGAGGATATTATACCGGTATAGCCGGTTATTTTGATGGAAATAATTTAGATAGTTGTGTATTGATTAGGTATATCGATAACAACAATCTTTACAAAAGTGGCGGTGGCATCACTTTTAACAGCAATGTTGTTGATGAATATCATGAAATGATAAATAAAGTGTATGTACCCATTTTTTGAGACTATAAGATATTATAATGGAATTGCAGCACATTTGTCTTTCCATCAACAAAGAGTGGATCGAACTTTTTTAAAGTACAACACGGCTCCAATTTTACAGCTAAATAAATTAAATATACAGGAAGAGGCTGCAAAACAGCAGGTTGATTACTCAATAGTGTATAAGTGCAAAATAAGCTATGATCTATTGGGTAATTATTCAATTTCCTTTGCGCCCTATGCAATTAAAAATATTCAAACATTTACTTTTGTAGACATCAATTTGCAAGAATATGATGTAAAATATACCAATCGAACATGGATTAATGACGCTTTACACAATGCGACCACCGATGAAGTAATATTTATAAAAAATAAATTAATAAAAGATGCAAGCTACGCCAATGTGGTATTATTTGATGGCGTAACCTGGTATACACCACGGCAACCATTACTAGCCGGCACTAAAAGAGCCTTGTTGATACAAGAAAACATTATTCAGGAGAGGGATATTTATATTGATCAATTCAATAACTATTCCAGATTAAAATTTATCAATGCTATGATGCTTTGGGAAGAGTCTCCTTACATAGATTTAAAAGTAAAATAATACCCTGCATATAAATTAACTACAGGGTATTAAATAATTGATCGTATTATTTTAATTCTTTAAGATTTATTTTTAATACTTTAAGTGCAAAAGCTTCCATTTGTTCTGGAGTACCTTTAAAGTGAATAATCTTTTGAATATGT
>JBIIAP010000201.1:0-4998 GCA_044239855.1 Sediminibacterium sp.
TTGAGCCGTAGTTAAATAGTATTGGTGGTCAATACTTTTGTTAGCCATATTAACTTTACCAACAGTAACTTCTTTAGGCTCATTCATGTAACGCTTACTCACCTTTCTAATTTCAGGAGGCATGGTGGCGCTAAATAACCAGGTACTTTCTCTTTGAGGTGTATTCTTTAAAATGAATTCAATGTCGTCCTGAAAGCCCATGTTCAGCATTTCATCCGCCTCATCTAAAACTACATACTTAATTTGCTCCAGATTAATGGCTTTTCTTTCGATCAGATCAATTAATCTTCCAGGTGTTGCAACTATAATTTGTACACCTCTTTTTAAATCACGGATTTGTAATCCGATAGAAGATCCACCATAAACGGCTAATACGGAAACCCCGGTCATATATTTCTTAAAGAGTTCAACCTCTTTAACAATTTGCAGGCATAATTCTCTGGTAGGACAAACTACCAATGCCTGAGGATATTTTTCTGCTGCATCAATAATGTGCAAGAGAGGTAGTCCAAAAGCTGCTGTTTTACCTGTTCCGGTTTGCGCCAAACCAATGAAATCTTTTGTACCGCTTAATAATACCGGTATCGCTTGTTCTTGTATTGCGGTTGGGTTCACATACCCCAACTCTGTGGTTGCTCGAATCAATCTCTCATCAATTCCCAACCCTTCAAATGTCATCATTTACTATAAAATTTGCGCAAAGGTACTCTATATATAGAGTTTTGCTGTTTTTTTTCATATAAGTACAGTATTTAACTAATATTTATTAATGAATTTGTTCATTTTTTAGTATTTCGTTTGATAGTTACTTATTAATTTTTCAATATTCTCCTGATTCCGTTTGCATTCTCAATCAATTCTTGTAAGAAAGTATAGTTTTCTTTTTCTAAACAAGCTTTGAACTTTCTTAATTGTGCAATATGTTCATTTAGAACATCTAACACATTATCTCTATTTTGCATAAAAATAGGCACCCACATATCCGCATTACTTTTAGCCAGCCTTACCGTACTTTCAAAACCGCCACTGGCCAATTCAAAAATGGCATCTTCTTCTCTTTCTTTCTCTAAAACAGTGTTGGCTAATGCAAAGGAAGTGATATGTGAAATATGACTCACATAAGCCACGTGCATGTCGTGCGCAGCCGCATCCATATATAGAATGTGCATTTGCAGTACACCATAAATTTGCTCTATTAATTCCACTGCATCAACATCGCTTTCTTCTTTGCTGCAGATTACAGTAGCTTTTTTAATAAAGGCATTTTTAATTGCTGCTGCAGGGCCACTATTTTCGGTACCCCACATAGGATGTGTTGCAACAAATCTTTTTCTGTTCGGATGGTTAGCAATTGAAGTGCAAATGGAGTGTTTGGTGGAGCCTACATCAAACACTACTTGTTTAGTTACCCGATCTAAAATTGTAGGTAATAGTTTTTCTGCAGCACTTATTGGGGTAGCTAATAAAATAATATCGGATTCATCGATGGCTTTTTCTAATGTAGCACATTCGTCTACCAGGCCCAGGGTGAGGGCTTGATGAGCATGTGCGGCATTATTGTCTACGCCAATTACCCTTTGTACCAATCCTTTTTCTTTTAGTGACAAAGCCATTGACCCCCCAATTAAACCAATCCCAATAATTGTAATCGTCATAACTTTTATTTTTTATTTAGACGCACTAGGTGCATCTATACAATTTGTTATTTAGACGCACTCAGTGCGTCTCTACACCATTTTTACCCGTGCAATTGCTTCTTCAAATTTTTCGATACTTCCACATAAACTTACCCTGATATAACCATTACCTGCACTCCCAAAAATCCCACCGGGTGTAATAAAAACATGGTGGTTGTATAAGATACGGTCGCTAAGCTCGTATCCGTCTTTTACATTGGAAGGGATTTTTGCCCAAACAAACATGCCTACTTGTTCTTTTGAGTAGGTACATTGTAAGGTATCTAGTAGGGCAAATACTTTTTCTCTACGCGCACTGTAAATAGCATTTACGGAATCATACCATTCTTTACCAAGCCCTAATGCTTTTGCCGCTGCTATTTGCATGGGTAAAAACATGCCACTGTCCATATTGCTTTTAAAAGTTAAAATATCAGCAATTTTGTCTTTAGCACCGCATAGCATTCCCACTCTCCAGCCGGCCATGTTTTGGCTTTTACTTAAGGAGTTTAATTCTATTACCACCTCTTTTGCATCCGGAATGCTTAATAAACTTTTAGGATGTTCATTTAAAATAAAACTGTAGGGGTTGTCGTGGCAAATAAGTATGTGATGTTTTTTACCAAAAGCAACGAGTTGCGTAAACAAATGCTCGGAAGGCAATTTACCGGTAGGCATTTGCGGATAGTTGACCCACATTATTTTAACGCGCGATAAGTCCATTTTTTCTAACGCATTAAAATCAGGTTCCCAGTTATTTTCATCTGATAACTCAAAATAAACAGGCACTCCACCAGCTAGTTTAACCGCACTGGTATAAGTAGGGTAGCCCGGATTAGGAATCAATGCCTGATCTCCGTCATTTAAGTAAGTCATGCAGATATGCATAATACCTTCTTTGCTTCCAATAAGCGGCAGCACTTCGGTGTCTGGGTCTAAGGAAACATTGTACCAATCGCTGTACCATTTAGCAATGGCATTTCTTAATATAGGCGCTCCATTGTAAGATTGGTAGGCATGTACATTGGGCTTAGCTGCTTCTTGTTGCAGTACTTCAATTACTGAAGGGTGTGGTGGTAAATCTGGGCTACCAATCCCCAGATTAATAATATTTTTTCCCTGCAAATTGAGGGTACTAATTTCGCGTAGTTTTTGTGAAAAATAATACTCGCCTATACCAGACAATCTTTTAGCTTTTTCCATCTGCATAGTTTATCCCTTTATTAATTTACCTTTTTTATAAACGCCAAAAAGCTTTACACTATTGGTTAATGATTCTATTGATCGTAATACTGTATTTAATTGTTTGATTTGATCAAATTCCAGATCAGCATAAAATCCATAATTAAAGTTACTTCCCGGTATGGGCATACTTTGTAATTTGCTGAGGTTAATATCCGCTTTAGCAATGTTGGTTAATACTTTCGCTAAAACACCCTTTGAATGATCTGTTTGAAAATATAAGGATGCTTTATCTGCACCTTCTATGTTAGTTACATCATCTGCTCTTTTTAACACCAGAAAACGGGTGATATTTGTTTTTTGTGTTTGAATATCCGGGCCAATAATATCTAAGTCAAATAGTTCTGCTGCTAGTTTACTGGCAATTGCAGCGATATGCTTGCTTTTGTGTTGTTGCAAATGTTTTGCGCTTAATGCGGTGTCTTCTGTTTCAATTAGTTTCCAATTATATTGTTCTAAAAAATCAAGACATTGTAAAATGGCCATTGGGTGACTATGCACTTCTTTAATATCAGTAAGTTGAATGCCTTTATTTACTAATAAATTTTGGCTGATAGACAGATATACTTCTCCGATGACTTTTAAGCTTGATTTTTTTAATAAGTTATAATTAGGAAGAATGCTACCTGCTATGGAGTTTTCAATTGCCATAACAGCACCTGCCGATTGGCGTGCATCGGATGCAAATTTTATTAAGTCTCTGAAAGATGCGCAAGGAATAACCGGAATATTTTTCCCGAAAAATTTTTGGGCGGCTACCTGATGAAAACTTCCTTCATAGCCTTGTATACAAATGCCATCGGCTTTGTTTAATTCGGATAGGGCGGTATTTATTTTTTTTGTTGCCATATAAAGTCCCATTTAGCTGGGGTTATTACAAAAAAAATCCCGGTTAAAAACCGGGACCTTATTTTTATTTTTAAAAGTATTAAGCTTTTGCAAACAAGACCCGGTTATTTTCTCCAAAGAAAAAATAAAAGAAAAAATAAAACCAGTTGTTGATTGTTGTTTGCATGATGTCAAATATAAAACATGTATATGATAAAACAATTTTTTTTCGCGTCTTATATACTAATGTTTGTTAGTATGTGCGAGATATAGGTACAAAAAATAAGCCCCTCCGTGGAAACGGAGCGGCTTCTAACGATTGCTTGCCATATGAAAATTTTAGTCTACTGTTCTATCCGCAAGCATGGATCACATCAACCAATCACACCAGTAGTTTTAAGGAAATTACTTCTTAGCAGCAGAATCAACTTTTGCAGCAGCAGAATCAACAGCAGCAGCAGCAGAATCAACAGCAACAGCAGCAGAATCAACAGCAACAACAGCAGAATCAACTTTAGCTTCTGTGTTCTCACCAGACTTACAAGCTACGAAAGCGCCTAACGCTAAAACGAATAATAATTTTTTCATTTTTAAGGGTTTAATTTTTGAATGATTTAATGTTAATACCTGAATGATATAAAAGGTAACCCGTGAATGATCATTTTTTTTGAAAAAAATATTTTAGTTGGTTTTTGGGTTACTTTTATAGCCCTTACTGTATTAAATGAACAGATAGTGAAAGGCGATACGAACGAACAAGTATTATTAATAGGATTGGCTAATAATGATTCAAAGGCCATAGAAACCATATATAAAGATAATTTTAATATGGTTCAGTCGTTCATTTTGAACAACAATGGATCTTATGATGATGCCAAAGATATTTTTCAAGAGGCGGTTATAGCGCTTTATGAAAAGGCGCAAACAGAATCATTTGTATTGACCTGTCAGATAAAAACGTACCTGTATTCTATATGCAGGAGGCTTTGGTTGAAAAGGTTGCAGCAAATGGGTAAATATTCTCGAAAGATTGAGACCGTAGAAGATACGGTAGCTGTTGAAGAGGATTTAGAAGCGCACGAAAAGAGAAATGCAGAGTTCATTATTATGGATAGAGCGCTGAATAGTTTGGGTGAACCGTGTAAAAGTTTGTTGGAAGGATATTATTTGAAAAAAATGAATATGGCGGAATTAGCGGAGGGTTTTGGTTATACCAACGCAGATAATGCCAAAACACAGAAATACAAATGTT
>JBIIAP010000202.1:0-4996 GCA_044239855.1 Sediminibacterium sp.
GTAGCGAATGTTGACGAATATACGCTTCGCCCTCTTCAAAATTAGCCGCCGTAAATTCGGCATAAGCCGCAGTAGGTATATGATGCCTTTGCATGAACTTTTTACTGAATGCTTTACTGCCTTCTAGCTGCGCAGCTTTGGCGGAAGGCCCCACCACTATGATGTGTTGCAGCGCCTCATCCTCCCTAAAAAAATCATAGATACCTTTAACGAGCGGCTCCTCCGGTCCAACCACCAACATGTTGATGCGATGCGCTAAACAGCAGTCTTTTATTGCATTAAAATCGGTAAGGGAGAGGTCAATATTCGTTCCAAACGCAGCAGTACCAGCGTTTCCGGGAGCAATAAAAAGCTGATCACAGTGGTGACTTTGCGTCATTTTCCAGGCCAACGCATGCTCTCTGCCGCCACTTCCAAGTAAAAGTATATTCATGAAAAGTAAATTGACTGCGAAAATAACTGATGCATTTCACTTTTATTACTATTTTGAGGATCCAACGAAAACAAATTATGAGAGAAAATAAAGTAACTACATCGCATCCCAAAGGATTATATGTTTTGTTCGCCACCGAAATGTGGGAAAGATTCAACTATTACGGCATGCGTGCCGTTTTGGTGTTGTTTATGACCAAGGCATTACTTTTTGATAAAGTATTTGCTTCGCAATTATACGGCAGCTATACTGGTTTAATTTACCTTACTCCATTATTAGGTGGCTACATTGCCGATCGCTATTGGGGCAATAAACGCTCTATTTTATTAGGCGGAATCGTAATGGCCATTGGAGAATTTATTTTGTTTTTTTGTGGCGCATTGTATCATTCCAGTCCGGAACTCTCCTCCTTACTTTTCTTTTCCGGCCTAGGTTGTATGATTGCCGGAAATGGATTTTTTAAACCGAACATCTCTTCTTTGGTGGGTCAATTGTATGCAAAAGGAGATAAAAAAATTGATGCGGCCTATACTATTTTTTATATGGGCATTAATGTAGGCGGTGCTTTAGGCCCTATTATTTGCGGATTTGTAGGCGATACCGGCAACCCCGCAGATTTTAAGTGGGCTTTTTTAGCTGGAGGAATTGCCATGTTGATCAGTGTAGTAACCCTAAAATTTTTACACGATAAATATGTGGTAGATGTAGAAGGAAAGACACTAGGACTAACCCCGGAAAACGCCCCCGTTAAATACATTCAACCCCTGGCTATTATTGGCGGTTTAATAGTAATATCCTTAACAACCATTGGCTTGGTTTACGTTGATGCCAAAATTTTCAGTTACCTTTTTTACCTGTTAATTGCTTGTATTTTATTGATAGCGTATATCGTATTTTCCGATAAAAATTTAACAGGATTGGAGAAACAAAAAATTGGGGTAATTTTTACCGTTTCATTTTTTGTAATCTTTTTTTGGAGCGCTTTTGAACAAGCAGGTGCATCCCTTACCTTTTTTGCTGAAGAGCAAACACAGCGCAACCTGGGATTTTTTGTAGTGCCTACCAGTTTCTTTCAATCTTTAAATTCCATATTCGTAGTAACATTGGCGCCTCTATTTGCCTGGCTTTGGCTGCAATTGGGTAAAAGAAACCAGGAACCTTCTTCGCCATTTAAAATGGCCGCAGGTTTGTTTTTATTGGCATTGGGCTATTTATGGATTGCTTTTGGAGTGAAAGATGTTCAGCCCGGCATTAAAGTGAGCATGATTTGGTTAACAGGCATGTATGCGATGCACACCAGTGGCGAATTGTGTTTGTCGCCCATTGGCTTATCGTTGGTAAACAAATTGGCTCCTGCTAAATTTGCTTCCTTATTAATGGCCGTATGGTTTACTGCCAACGCATTTGCTAACAAAATGGCCGGTGTATTAAGTGCCTTATATCCCGATGGAAAAACTACACATATAGCCGGTTTTGCTATTACCAATCTGTATGATTTCTTTATGATGTTTGTGGTGATGGCCGGCGTAGCAGCTGTAATATTATTCTTTTTAGCATCGAAGCTTAAAAAAATGATGGATTAATCTTAATCGCTTAATAAACTAACAATATGTCTACTCAAACCAAACAATTTAAACCGTTTGTAGCTCCCGAAAATAACATGGCGGAACTAACCGTTAAATCTATTTTATTGGGCAGCTTATTTGGAGTTATATTCGGAGCAGCTACTGTATACCTGGCTCTAAAAGCCGGTTTAACTGTTTCTGCCTCTATACCCATTGCAGTAATTGCTATAACCCTGGGTAGAAAGTTCTTCAAAACCACTATTCTGGAGAATAATATTATTCAAACAACTGGTTCTGCTGGCGAGAGTATTGCAGCAGGGGTTGCCTTTACATTACCCGGCTTCTTGTTTTTATCTTCTCCGGATAGTGCAAACTATTTTAATTACCTCACCATTTTAATATTGGCAATAGTTGGCGGATTATTGGGCACTTTATTAATGGTTCCTTTACGTAAAGCGTTAATAGTAAATGAACATGAAAACTTGCCTTATCCCGAAGGTACCGCTTGCGGTGATGTATTAAAAGCCGGTGAAAAGGGTGGCGACTTCGCTAAAACTGCTTTTTGGGGATTAGGGGTAGCCTTTGCTTATGCCTTATTACAGAAAGTATTGCACATTATTGCTGAAACACCTTTTTACGCCACCAAACAAATCAATAAATTTTTCCCTTCTGCTAAAGTTAGTGGTGAAATTACCCCGGAATATTTAGGGGTTGGTTATATTATTGGACCTAAAATTGGCGGCGTATTAGTTGCCGGTGGAGTTTTGAGTTGGTTGGTTTTCATACCATTAATGTCTACTCTGGTGCCTGCTGATGTTATTGCCAATCAATTGGTAAAACTAGGCTACCTCACCAGCATTACCGCATCGGGCGGTAAAGGCGGATGGGATCCCGTTACCCATCATTTTGCCGATTATTCTTCCGCTATTTATTATGCATTTATTCGTCAAATTGGAGCCGGTACTGTTGCTGCAGGGGGAATCATTACTTTATTAAAAACCATTCCTACCATCGTTAAATCAGTTAAGGGTAGTGTGGCATCTTTAAAACAGAATGAGTCAGAGCAAATAGGGGGTGTATTAAGAACAGATAAGGATCTTAGCCTTAAAGTGGTAGGACTAGGTGCACTTGGCTTGATTGTACTCATTACCTTATTGCCCCAAATACCCGGTAATAGTCTGTTACAAAAACTTTTAATTGGTGTTTTGGTAGTGATTTTTGGGGCATTGTTTGTTACCGTGTCTTCCAGAATTGTAGGATTAATTGGTTCTTCTAATAACCCGATCAGTGGCATGACCATTGCTACCGTTATGGGAACCAGCTTAATATTTTTAAGTGTGGGTTGGACCGGGCAATCGTTTGAGCCACTGGTATTAGTGGTGGGGGGTATGATTTGTATTGCCGCTGCCAATGCAGGCGCTACTTCTCAAGATTTAAAAAGCGGTTATATTGTAGGAGCCACTCCTCGCAATCAACAAATCGCTTTATTTGTAGGCGCAATTGTTTCTTCTATTGTAATTGGACTAACCGTTAAATTTTTAGATAAGCCTAGTACCGAAATGTTAAGTCAGGGTATTCAACATGCAATAGGTACTGAAAAATATCCGGCACCGCAAGCTACTTTAATGGCCACCTTAATTAAAGGCATTCTATCTCAGAATCTTGATTGGCAATATGTTTTTGCCGGTGTATTTTTAGCCATCACAATGGAACTTTGTGGCATTAAATCATTGAGTTTTGCAGTTGGTGCATACTTGCCTTTAGCCACCACCTTACCTATTTTTATTGGAGGGGCTATTCGTGGATTAGTTGAAAATAAACAGAAAAAAAATAACACCCAAGTAGCTGCTGAAGACGAAGAGCTGGGCAAAGGAAATTTATTTGCTACAGGATTGGTTGCAGGCGGGGCAGTAGCTGGTGTGGTGATCGCATTTGTTTCCGGCTCCGAAGGTGGTGAACAATTTTTAACAGCCATCAGCAGAGAAGAAGGACTTGTTCACTTACTTGGACAAGGTGGTTATTTCATTCTTGGAACCGTTATGTTTGCCCTAATGGGATTGGGTTTATACAAAGTAGCGGTTAAAAATTAATCCGTAGAGACGCCATGCTGGCGTCTCCATTTTATTAAGGAGAGAAGCATGGCGTCTCCATAGATTTAAAATCTCCGCAGATAGAATAATTTATTATTCCTGCGGAGATTTTCTTCATTAAACCCTTCTCCTTTTTTACCGTCTTATATAAAACCGAATCAAATGACGAAACGTTTTTGTTTACTATGTATGAGTGCAGTTTTGTTCTGTATATCCTCATTTGCTTTCATTCCAGCTCCTTACGTTAAGCCTAATTATAAAATAAAATTCCCCTATACAACCCTTGGATTAACTAAGCAACAGGCAGCAGCTCATCTATTAAGCCGCTTTAGTTTTGGCGCAACTCCAAATCAAGTAGCCGAAGTGGCAGCATTTGGACTAGAGAAATGGCTGGAGCAGCAACTTGCTGCTTCTTTAAATGACGATGAATTAAATGAACAACTTAAAGCCTATGATGCATTAAACTTAAACAATGCAGCTATTCAGGATAAATATAAAAGAGCAGATCAAATAATTAGAACAGCGATTGAAAAAGGACTCATAAACAGCAAAGAAAGTATTAAAGCGGATGGCGACAAAGCAGCCTATAAAAAACAATTGCAATTATTGATGGCGGAATTAAACCTTCTACCTATAGCTGAACTTAATCGTCAATTGATTAATCAAAAAATTATTCGGGCAGCCTACAGCAACAACCAATTAAAAGAAGTATTAGTTAACTTTTGGTTCAATCATTTTAATGTATCACTAACTAAAAATCAGTCGCAGTCTTTTGTATTGTCTTATGAAAGAGATGCAATAAGACCTAATGTATTAAGCAGTTTCGATAAATTACTCATCGCAACCGCTAAACATCCGGCGATGTTAACCTATCTCGATAATGCCGAAAGTGTTAGTAATGATAATGA
>JBIIAP010000203.1:0-4986 GCA_044239855.1 Sediminibacterium sp.
ATATCCAAACATAATGGCTCTGCCGCTATCAATTTGGTTGTCTCCGTAAATTTCTTTTGCGAAAAGATTGCTTAGGTTGATTAAAATGCCAATTACATACCAGGTAGGTAATCCAATTAATATGGCTAATATATATTTCTTGAAACGCTTCCGATTATTAAAAAACAAGAGGAAATTACCTTTTTGAACTTCTTTGTTTTCTTTGATCGTATGAAACATGCCGCTTTCGGAAACAGAGATCCGCAACAATAAGAGTCCGATACCGAGTCCGCCGCCAATTTTATAACATAAACGCCAATCATTAGTGAGTTGGAATACAAAGTAAGCAAACACCGCGCCAAACAATCCAATACCGGCAACTAATGAAGTACCAACGCCTCTTTTTTCTTTGGGTAATAATTCACTTACCAATGTAATACCGGCGCCTAATTCGCCGGCGAGACCAACCCCGGCAATAAACCTAGCCCAAGCATATTGGTCAACTGTTTGAACATACCCTGTACAAAAATTAGCGATGGAGTATAAAGCAATAGAACCAAACAATACACTCAGCCGACCTTTTTTATCGCCAATCGTTCCCCAAATAATTCCGCCAATTAAAAGTCCGATCATTTGCCAGTTAATAATTTTTGTACTGGCAGCTATTACTTCTGCTTTATTAGTGAGTACTACGCCGATACCTCCTAAACTAGGCCCCCTTACAATGGTAAATAAAAGCAAATCGTATATATCAACAAAATAGCCAAGGGCAGCCACTATTACCGGCAATGACATAATGCCGTAAGCTTTTTGTGAATGGAGGGATGCAGTTTTCATTGCAAGTAAAGTTTTTACAAAAGTTTGATATTGAAATCTCCTCTTAAAATTAAACAAACAAGAAATTGAATGATGGAGACCAGTATCGCTTAAGGTTTTGGTTTATGAAAAATCAATTTTATAAATACAGGAGCAGTAGTAATAAATACAATGCCCAACACAATTACTTCTAAATGACTTTTAAGATCAAAATCAAATTTGGCCAAAATCCATTTTTGTAAAAAATGTCCGCCAATAATCATACTACTCACCCATGCAAAACAACCTACTATATTATAGAAGGTGAATTTTTTTTGGTTCATGCCTACAATACCGGCAACAATAGGCGCAAAAGTTCTTACAATCGGAAGGAATCTTGCGACCACAATTGCGCCGCCTCCATGTTTATCGTAGAAATCATGTGCCTGAATTAAAAACCGTCTTTTAAAGAAAAAATTTTCTTTCCATTCATACATAGTTGGGCCAACTTTTTTGCCAAACCAATATCCAGTGGCATTACCCAATATGCCCGCAAATGAGATGAGTGCAATTAATAATAAAAGACCCACCAACTCATTTTGATTGGATATTACTTCATTGGCAATATTGGTACTGTATATACCGGCAACAAAGAGCAAGCTGTCGCCCGGCAAGAAAAATCCGGCAAACAACCCTGTTTCTGCAAAAACCACAAACATAATCAGCCATAAACCGCCATGTTCAATATAAAATTGAGGTTGCAATAATTGTGTCCAGTGAAAATCCATTAAAATCTGTAGTAACATAATTGTTGAATGATATTTAAATTTAATCGTTGGTGTCTTGCAATTCTCCTTCCCATTTACTCACCACACTAGTTGCCAATGCATTACCCAAAACATTCGTACCTGTTCTGAACATATCACAAAAGTGATCAATCGGTAAAATCAAGGCAACGCCTTCGGGAGGTATATTAAACATGGCACAGGTGGCTAATACAATAATTAATGAAGCTCTGGGCACGCCCGCAATCCCTTTGCTGGTAAGCATTAATACCAATAACATGGTAAGTTGCTCGCCTATTGGCATATGAATTCCATAAGCTTGCGCAATGGCTAAACTGGCAAAAGTCATGTACATCATACTTCCATCTAAATTAAAAGAGTAGCCCAATGGGAGAATAAAAGAAACAATCTTGTTTTTGCATCCAAATCTTTCCAATTCCTCAGTTAATTTAGGAAACACAGCTTCACTGCTGGTTGTGCTGAATGCTATTAATAATGGGTTGGCAATATGTTTAAGCATACTGGTCATTTTTTTGCCCAAAATGATATAGCCAACGGAAGTAAGTATAACCCAAAGAATCAAAATACCTAGAACAAAGTATCCGAAATAAATAAAGTAAAAGCTAAAAATGCTTAGTCCTTTATCCGCAACTACGGCAGCCAGCGTACCGAAAACACCAATCGGAGCAAAATTCATAACATAGCCTACGATTTTTAATATGATGTGTGCAATTATATCCAAAGCCTTGATAACAGGTTTGGAATACTCTCCTAAATTAGCTGCGGCAACACCAAAGAGTATAGAAAATATTACAATTTGTAATATTTCGTTGGTTGCCATGGCTTCAAAAATGCTGGCGGGCACTACATGTTCAATAAATTTTTGCAAAGAAAACTCGCTGGTTTTACCCATTAAGTCTTTTAAACCTGCTGTATCTGCCTGGGTTAAATCTATATAAGAACCGGGTTGGAAATAATTCACCAAAACCATTCCAACTAATAGGCTCACTAATGATGCGCTGATAAACCATAACATAGCTTTGCCTCCCACACGACCTACTGTTTTTAAATCTCCCAACTTTGCAATACCTACCACCAATGTAGTAAATACTAAGGGGGCAATGATGGTTTTTACCAACCTGATGAAAATGGTGCCCAATAATTTAATATTCTTAGAAAAAGTTGAAATAGTTTCCGGGGCTGCTGATTCATGTATGATATAACCTACCAAAATGCCCAGAACCATTGCAATTAGAATAGAGAGGGTTAACTTATTTTTCATTTTTACACCGTTTTCTGTTAATTACAGTACAATTATTGCCCTATAATGGCAAATATTATGCTTGTTTTAATGTTATTGCCTAATTTGAACTGGCAATATAGCCGTTAAATTTGAAAAAAAAGCATATCATAATTATATAAAGTTTTGAGGCTCATAAAGAATAAATGCCTATTTTTCCAAAACATTTCTACTACAACCAAATTAATTGGATTATGAATTTATTTAGAAAAAAATCATTGGAGGATATGCTTTCCATGGCTGATGATTCAGGGAAAGGATTAAAGAGAACCCTTGGTGCAGGCAACCTCGTTGCACTTGGAATTGGCGCTATTATTGGCGCAGGACTATTTGTAAGAACCGCTGCGGCATCAGCAGAAGCAGCAGGTCCGGGAGTTACACTTTCATTTATTGTTGCCGCTATTGGTTGTGCGTTTGCAGGCTTATGTTATGCAGAATTCGCAGCTATGATACCAATTGCCGGTAGTGCTTATGCATATAGTTATGTAACTATGGGCGAACTAATTGCATGGATTATTGGATGGGCTTTGATCATGGAATATGCATTAGGAGCTGCCACGGTATCCATTGCATGGAGCGAATACCTTAATAACCTGTTGGGGGGGGCTATTCCTTATGAATGGTGCCACTCGCCGTTTGAATCTTTGTACAAAGTAACCGGCGATGCAATTACACAAATTACCGGGTTTATCCCGGATGCTGCTAAAGCTGTAAAAAATGGCATATTGATTCTGAACGAAGATCAATACAAATCTCTGCCAGTTAATATGGCTTCTTCAGTTGAAATCATTCGTGGTTTCATGAATGCTCCTGCTCTGGTAATATTGCTTTTGCTGACCCTATTGCTTATAAAGGGTTCTCAGGAATCTGCTCTTTTTAATATGGTTATCGTATTTATTAAGGTTGCAATAGTGTTATTGTTCATAGGTTTTGGCTGGCAGTTCATTAAACCAGAAAACCATACACCTTACCTGATTCCGGAAGGGACAATTGGACATGAAGGATTCTTCAAGTGGGGCTGGGGTGGTGTTTTAGGAGGCGCAGCCATTGTTTTCTTTGCCTTCATTGGTTTTGATGCTGTTTCTACTGCTGCGCAGGAAGCTAAGAATCCCAAAAGGGATATGCCAATAGGTATTCTTGGTTCTTTAGTGGTTTGTACCATTCTTTATATCTTATTCGGACATGTACTAACCGGTGTGGCTCATTACAGTGAATTTAAAACCGCAGGTAAAGAAGCTTCCGTTGCCTATGCCATACAAACCTACATGAAGGGATTTGAGTGGTTAGGAACAAGCGTAACTGTTGCAATATTGGCTGGTTTCTCGTCCGTTATTCTAGTAATGCTAATGGGTCAAAGCCGTATTTTCTTCACCATGAGCAATGATGGATTAATTCCTAAAGCATTTGGCGTACTGCATCCTAAATACAAAACACCTTATAAGGCCAACTGGATACTTTTCGTATTTGTAGGATTGTTTGCTGCTTTTGTACCGGGTAGTGTTGCCGGGGATCTTACCAGCTTTGGTACCCTTTTCGCATTTGTACTTGTAAGCATTGGTGTATGGATATTAAGGGTTAAATCGCCTGAAATGGATAGACCTTTTAAAACTCCTTTGGTTCCTTTAGTTCCAATTTTAGGTGCCTTGGTTTGTTTGGGTATGATTGTAGCATTGGATCAGCAAACGCTTAAAGTAGCATTTGGATGGATGGCACTCGGCTTGATAGTTTACTTTGGATATAGCCGTAAACGCAGTAAACTACGCAATCCCGCTGAAATTTTGCCCCACGCATCTGATTTTGACAAACAATAAAGATTGAAGCATATCATTTTCAATAAATAATTTGTTTATTGAAAACATCAATTAACTAAAAAACCGAACAGGGTTCATTTCCTGCTTCGGTTTTTTAGTTTTAACATAAATAATCAATTGCTCAGACTATGGTCAGACCAATTGAAACGAAATTTTGTTTTTTTGCCCCTTTCGTTGGCGGCTTCCACAGTAAGTATTAATTTTGCCATCCGAAACAATTTCATCTATGGGAAGGATTTTTGAAGTACGTAAAGCAACCATGTTTGCCCGTTGGGATAGAATGGCCAAACAATTTACCCGCATTGGTAAGGAAATT
>JBIIAP010000204.1:0-4978 GCA_044239855.1 Sediminibacterium sp.
AGTCAGAGAGATAATAATCAAACACAAAGAATTGCAGACGGCATGTGTAATCTAACTACTTTGGCTATGAACTTTGAATATCTTGGAATAACATCTCCAGATCCTAATATGCAATTTGAAGATTATTTGGAAAAAATGAGAAAGGAAAAGGAATATAATCAAAGGACAAATCCTGAATCATGGAAAGAATTAGCCAAGGATTTGGGAATTAAATCTAAAAAAATTGGGTTATGGACAAATAAAAAACAAATAATAATAGATTTACTTCAACCACATATTAACTTGGGAAGAAGTATTTCTTTATCAGTATTTCCTGCATGTAAAGGGCATATAGTAAGGATTCAAAACATAGTACCAGAAGGATTAATAATAGATGACCCATTTGGCTTAGTAAATAATTTTAAGCAGCGAAATGAATGTGGTTCGGGCTATATCGGCACTTCAAATGCTCAAAATGAAAAAAATGGCTCTATTAAAGGCAATAATAATCTTTGGACTTGGAATGATATTAATGATACTATATTAAAATATGCAATTATTTTTTATAAATAAAAATTAAATAGATATGAAAAAAATAATTTCAATGAAGTTATTAGTTTGCTTTATTATAATTTCTTGTAAAGGTCAGTTAAATAACAAGATATCATTAAAGGAATCCGAAAAAACTGATTCAATACTTATAAACGAAATTATAGAACACGGTATGCCTTTAAATAGTTTTAGTTTTGATCATTTCTTTTCTCAATTCTCTTTGCTAGAAAAAGTGTCAGATTCAATACAAAAAATTCCATTTAAATATAATCAAATGTCACTACGAGAATTCAATACTGCAATTGTTTATGCACAGTGGAAAAGGAATAAGAGCAATCATCGAGCCAAATATTTTATTAATGGGAAATTGGTTGAAGACAATAATTATGGCATATCAAACATAACCTCATCGGGTATTTGTAATGGGGAAGATTTTTATAGTAAAGTTATACCAGTAGGGAAAATTATATATCCAAATTTTATTCTTGTTATAATAAAAGAAATTTTGTGGGAAGAATCTTTTTACCAAGCATATACATTTAAAAAAGATGGAATGCTAATGTCTACACTTGAATTGTATAGCTACTACAGTGACGCCGAACATTGTGTTGATTTACCTTTATATGTCAATGCTAAATCCAAATGGAACAACAATAATATAATAGATTGGGTAAAATATGGCTGGTATGATATTAAACAAATGAATAGAAAATATAGGTTGAGAGAGGATGGCTATTTTGAAGTTATATCAGAAAAGAAAATATTTGAAAAATGATATTACAATTTAATATGAAATATTTAATTGTCCCCCTTTTTTTTATATGCAAACAAACATTTTCCCAAAAAGAAATTTTGGTAGGCGGCAAAAAAGTAAAAATGGAATTCTTAGATAGTAGCAGCTTTAATATTAATGGTACATGGAAAATTGTAGATAGAAAATATTTTTATGATGATGGTGAAATTAGTAATAAAGTATGGGATAGGTTAGACAAAGGGAATGTTGTTTTGTTTAATGACAGTATGTTTTATGCTTATACGCACAGTCTGACCCCTAATTTAATAAAATCACCATTATATAAACAAGTAATAGACAGCTCATTTTCCGAAGGCGGTGAGTTTTTTGAACAATTTAACCCTAAGGTATTAAGTATATATGTATGGGAAAGAGGTGATTGGGAAGTATATAAAAAAAGAAGCGATGCTGCTGTCCCTTCATTAAATATCCATGTGATAAACAAAAATTACATTATGATCTCTGGTGGCAATTCATTTAAGTATTTAGAAAGAGAACATCCAGATAGTGCTCTTCAAAAATGGAAAAAATTAGGCAGCTATCATTTAGTGAATTGTCGAGAAGGTGGGTATCCAAGAATTCAAATTGAAAATGATTATAAAAACAAATTCATTGAATATTTTTTTATTCCAAATACTGAGTGTAAGATTGGAGTTTTAAAGTTTTATAGCTTAAATGTTAAAGAACTTCAATCTGGGTATCATTTAAGGAATAATTTTAAAACTGATAAAATAGAGGGATCCCGTAAAAAAGGTTATTTATTATTGAGTGAAATAAAAAATAACGTTTTTACTTTCGCTTATGAAAGAAATAATTCAGTATGTGATGAAGACAGAGGTCTTTTCTTGTGGCGACTTGTATCAGACACCACAAAAAATGTAATAATTGAAAGTGATAGAGTTTTTATTTATTCATCACCAAATATTCCTACTAAAATGTATCTCAAAAAATTCGACTGTGTTGAAGTAATTAGTGAAAAAAATAATTGGCTCCATATAAAATATTATGGTAAAAAAATAGTAGAAGGCTGGATTAGGAAAAAGGATACAGAACTGCAATAAATAAAGACATTATTAAATTGAAAAATGAGTTCAGATATTATTTATAAATTATCACTACAATTAAAAATGAAGTATTTATTTATTCCTTTGTTTTTTATTTGTAACCTAGCATTTTCCCAAAAATAAATTTTAGTTGGAGGGAAAAAAATTAAAATGGAATTTGTAGACAGTAATAAATTTGATATAAAAGGAGAGTGGGAAATTGTAGATAGAAAACACTTTTATGACGATGGTGAAATTAGTAAACAGAAATGGGATAGTTTAGATAAAGGGAATACAGTGTATATATCAGACAGTATTTTTTATGCATGTAGTAATTATTTTGGTTGTAATCTAATTTTTAGTCCAATTTTTCAAAAAAGCGTTAGTTTAAACTATGCTGAAGGTGGTGAATTCTTCGAACAATTTATTGATACTGTTTTAAACTTTTCAGTTTGGACGAAAGTGGAATTAATTGAATCTAAATCGATAATTGATCCTGTTGCTACATTTGAATTATCTGTTTTAAATAAAGATAATATAATAATAGCTCATAATAATTCTTTTACTTATCTTAAACGTTGCGAAAAAAATATTTTTAAAAAAGGCTGGGGGACGGAAAATAACTATGAAGTATTTAAATACGCCAAATCTCCTTTATGGGATATACGTATTTTTATAAATCCAAAATCAATCATTTCTGAAAATAATTATTTAGAATATATATTTATACCAAATACCAAATCTATTGATGCTGCTTTAAAAATAGGTACTCTTTCAAACGAAGAATTAATTGACACTAGAAGACCCAAAACAATTTTAATTTCGAACACTAATTTGCAAAAGAAAATACTTAGGGGATTTGTACCATTGAAAAAAATCCCATCACATGTGTTTAGTTTTTTTCATGGAGAAAGCTATGATAAAGGCAATGTAGGAAAATTCTTATGGCGAATTGTTTCTGATACAATTACTTTAACTAAAACAATTCAAATCGAAAAAAGCCTCATTTTTTCCTCTCCCAACATCCCCACCAAAATGTATTTAGTAAAATTTGATGAAGTAGAAGTAATCGCTGAAAAAGACAATTGGTTACACATCAAATATTATGGAAAAAAAATAGTAGAAGGCTGGATTCGCAAAACTGATACAGCAATCAACTAAAACCTTAAATTAAAACTAAGTAGACCGCTTGTCCATATTTCTTAGTTACTTTGTATAAACACCCTTTACATGACTACATGGACTAAAGTACTCTCCACACATAGTATTGCAAAAGCCAGTATTATCAAAGGCATGCTCGAAGAAAACCAAATTGCGGTGCAGCAATTAAATAAGCAAGACAGCAGTTATGTGATTTTCGGGGAAATAGAGCTATATGTACCAGATGAAGTAAAAGAAACCGCATTACTATTGATAGCAGATGCTGAAAAAAATTAACTTAATTTGCGACTGATTTTTAAGTACTTAAAACCCCATATTCATTTTTATCATGGCACTTAACTTGGCAACTTTAAAAACAAGAGCATTAACCGCATTGGTTTTTGTAGCTGTTATGCTTGGCGGCATTTTCTATAATCAATGGAGTTTTTTTATCTTGTTCGTGATTATTCAGATCGGTTGTTGGTGGGAATATTTTAAACTTATTAAACTGATCGACCCCCATTATTTAAAATCATTTTTAACTATTGCAAAATATGTACTGTTGGGTGTTGTATACATTGCTTTACCCTGTGTACTCATGACAGATTTATATACCCAATCGGCAAATTTGTATAATGAAATGGGCTGGCTCTTACCCATGGTTATTATTGCTACTATTTGGATTAATGATACCATGGCATATTTGGTAGGTTCTCTTATTGGAAAAACACCGCTTTCTGCCATTTCTCCTAAAAAAACCTGGGAAGGCACAATCGGAGGGGCAATTCTTGCAATTGGGGTGGTTACATGGGGAGCAAACTATATATATACCTCATTAAACATCAATACCCTGTTACTAATTTCTACTACTGCTGCAATTACCGGCACCCTCGGCGACCTATTAGAAAGCAAGCTGAAACGGATGGCTGGCGTTAAAGACAGTGGACAAATTATGCCCGGTCATGGTGGATTTTTAGACCGGTTTGATTCACTTTTAATTGCCACAACAGCGGTTTGGCTGGTTTTATTTCTCTATTTATAACTTTTTTCTGCTTTTACGAATTACATTTGCCCTAAATAAATTGTACCATGACAATACATAGAGAAGGATATAAATCAATTGCTATTACAGCCCTTATTTTTGGGGTGTTCAATTTGATTTCCTTTAAAGTTTTAGAAGGCTTACCCTGGTTGGCCATCACCTTATTTATATTAACTTTTGGCTTGTTTTTATTCATCATTTCTTTTTTTAGAATACCAAAACGCAACTTTACTTACAACGACAATCAGATCATTTGTCCCGCAGATGGTAAAGTAGTAGTTATCGAAGAAATTACCGATGAAGAGTATTTTAAAGACAGAAGAATTCAGGTGAGCGTATTTATGAGTCCGGCTAATGTACATGTTAACCGCAACCCAATGAGTGGCGAAGTAACTTATAATCAATACCATAAAGGGAAGTACTTAGTGG